>JACPIG010000050.1 GCA_016188205.1 Candidatus Woesearchaeota archaeon | reverse complement strand
ACGACAAAGGACCTGCTCTTTTTCCAGACAAAAGTTTGATAAATAACCGAACACAATAGACACGCATGCTCTGGCTTTTACTATCGCTTTTGTCAGCAGCGTCAGAATCCGCAAAGGACGCATTCAGCAAGAAAAGCCTGAAAAGGCTTGATGAATACACGGCAGCATGGGCGCTGAGGTTCTTCTCATTCGCATTCATCATCCCTGTTCTGATTGTTGCGAAGATACCGCACATAGGCAGCGGCTTCTGGGCAGCGCTCCTCGTCTCAGGGATTCTGAACCTGGCGACAACAATCCTTTACATGAAGGCAATAAAGTCCTCAGACCTGTCACTCGCAGTTCCCATGATTGCGTTCACACCGCTTTTCCTTCTCATAACCTCGCCGCTCATGCTTGGCGAATTCCCCACGACACTTGGAATTGGCGGAGTTGCATTAATAGTTGCGGGAAGCTACATCCTGAACGCCAGCGAAAGGAGCAAAGGGCTTTTTGCACCGTTCAAGGCGCTGCTAAGGGAAAAAGGGCCGAGGCTGATGCTGGGAGTTGCGCTTATCTGGAGCATAACCTCAAACATTGACAAGATAGGAGTCCAAAATTCCTCCCCAATATTCTGGGCTGCGGCAATGAACGGCTCACTGGCAGTAATCCTCATACCCATAGCGCTGTACAAAGCCGGAAAAGCGCCAAAGCTGAAAACAGCCGGCTTAACAGCCAACCTGAAATCCCTTGCTCCGATAGGGCTGTTTGGCGCTTTTATGCACATCTTCCAGTTCACAGCGATAAGCATGGCGTTTGTAGCTTACGTCAACGCAATAAAGCGCACCAGCATCCTGATGAGCGTTCTCACAGGGCACTTCCTCTTCAGCGAGAAACGCGCGCTGGAACGGCTTACAGGAGCAGCAATAATGGTTGCGGGAGTTATTATGATTGCAGTTTCTTAACGCACAAAACCAATACTTTTATAAACATCCGCCTTATCCTTTCCAATTGCTGATGACGGCGGAAGGCCTGAAGAAGAAATTCTTGATTCCGCGTCCAGAAAAAGAAGAAGAAGAAAAAGAAGAAGAAGGGAAAACCAAACAAGGGAGGAATGATTAACATGGCATCAAAGGAACTCACGGAAAAAGCTCTACAGGCAGTTGAAGTGGCGAAGGCAACAGGAAAGCTCAGGAAAGGAACAAATGAAGTGACTAAGGCGATAGAGAGGGGGCAGGCAAAGCTCGTCGTGATAGCCAAGGACGTGAGCCCTGCCGAGATAATCATGCACCTGCCGCTGCTTGCAAAGGAAAAAAACATCGCATACGTGGAAGTGCCCAGCAAGGAAGAGCTTGGCGCAGCAGCAGGGCTTACAGTTGCAACAGGAAGCGTGGCAATAACACAGGAAGGGGATGCCAAGGAGCTTCTCAAGGAGATAATAAAGGAAGCGCAGGCATAAAGAAAAATGGCAAAGTCAAGTTTTGTGGCATTAGAAGGCGCAAATAACAACAATGGCTGGACGCTTGCTTCGCAAGCTCTCGCCACCCCGAAGGGGGCAACCCACGGCTCGCCAGCAATTGTTATTTGCACATTGACAACCGAACTGAAAAAAATAGGCTGGTTGACTTTGCTTGCATAAAGAAAAAAGGCACAGCGCAAAGGAACGGTAAAATGGCTCAAGAACCCAAAGAAAAGCATCCGCATAAGGGCGGGAAGGAAACTGGAAAGGGAAAGGAGCAGGAAAAGCAGCAGGCAGAGCAAAAACCCCAGCAGGAGGAAAAGAAAGGCCAGGTAAGCTTCTCGCCGGCAACGCCTGCAAGAGTTGAGGAAGTCATAGGCAGGACAGGCACAAGGGGAGAGGCAATACAGGTAAGATGCAAGGTTCTTGAAGGAAGGGATGCAAGCAAGATACTGAGGAGAAACGTCAAGGGGCCGATAAGGGTTGGTGACGTACTTATGCTTCGCGAAACGGAGTTTGAGGCAAGGAAGCTTACGCAGAGCAGAAAATAATAGTGGACGAAGAAAAATGATTTGCAGCTATTGCGGCGAAACCATAGAAAAAGGCACAGGAAAGCTGTACGCCAGGAAAACAGGGAAAGTTTTTTATTTCTGCACAAGGAAATGCGAAAAAAGCATGATAGGGCAGGGAAAGAAGCCCCTTTTCGAGGCAAAGGAAAATGATTGAAAAGACGCTGGTGCTTATAAAGCCCGACGGAGTTCAGCGCGGGCTCGTGGGAAGGATACTCGCAAGGTTTGAAGACGCAGGGCTTAAAATAGCAGGCCTGAAAATGAAATGGGCTGACAAAGAGTTTGCGATGAGGCACTACACAGAAGACCTCGCAAAGAGAAGGGGCGGGCACGTAAGGAAAAGCATGGTTGAATTCATAAGCTCAGGACCTGTGGTTGCAATAGCGCTTGAAGGCGTCAACGCGATTGAGAACGTGCGCAAAATGACAGGCGACACAGAGCCAAGGGCAGCGCTGCCGGGAACAATAAGGGGCGACTACAGCCACGTAAGCTACGCATATGCAGACAGCAAAAAAAGCCCTGTGAAGAACATAATACACGCGTCCTCAAGCAAAAAAGACGCGGAATACGAAATAGCCCTCTGGTTTGACAGGAAAGAACTGCACAGCTACAGGACAGCAAATGAAGACCACATATTTTAAGGCCTACAGGCTAAAATAAAAATCCCCGACCTAAAGGTCAGGGTATTTTTAATGTTAAAAAGCAATGGAGGAAAAAGCAGGAAGAACTCGGCTTAAAAGCCGATGTATCGACCAGCTTTTTAACAAATGAGAATCATTCTCTTGGGCGCGCCAGGCGTTGGCAAAGGCACTGCCGCAGCCATGCTGGCACAGAAATACAAAGCGCCGCACATAGCAACAGGCGACATATTCAAGGACGAAATCAGGAAAGGAACAGAGCTTGGGAAGAAAATCAGGGAAACGGTTGAGAAAGGCAACCTTGTATCAGACGAGCTGACAAACGCTGTTATGAAGGAACGCCTGTCAAAGCCAGATGCGAAGGATGGCTTTCTGCTTGACGGCTACCCAAGGACCATTGCCCAGGCAGAGGAAATTGAAAGGTTTGCCAAGCCAGGGCTTGTGCTGAACTTTGTTGCAGACAGGAAGACAATCATCGCCCGGCTTTCAGGAAGGAGGGTGTGCGCGAAATGCGGCGCAATATACCACGTTGCGAACAACCCCCCAAAGAAAGAAGGCGTATGCGACAAATGCGGCGAAAAGCTGATAAAAAGGAAAGATGACGACGAAAAAGTCATAAGCAACCGGCTTGACGTCTACGAAGAGCAGACAAAGCCGCTCATAAGCCACTACAAAAAGAAGAAAATGCTGGCAGAGATAAACTCATCCTATGGCATGGAAAAAATCGGCATGATAATCAGGCAGTGCGACGATGCGATAAAAAAGGCATAAAGAGGCTTCACTCAAATGGCAGAAAAGATGGTTGAAAAGGTAATGCGGCTTATGAACAAGCCCAGCAACATAAGAAACATATGCACTTCTGCGCACATTGACCACGGCAAGACAACATTTTCAGACAATCTTCTCGCAGGCGCAGGAATGATAAGCCAGGAACTGGCAGGAAAGCAGCTTGTGCTTGACTTCCACGAAGACGAGCAGACAAGGGGCATTACCATAGACGCGGCAAACGTTTCAATGGTGCACGAAGTAGACGGGGAGGAATACCTAATAAACCTCATAGACACCCCCGGCCACGTTGACTTCGGCGGAGACGTAACAAGGGCGATGCGCGCAATAGACGGCTCAATACTCCTCGTTGACTGCGTAGAGGGAATAATGCCGCAGACAGAAACAGTGCTGAGGCAGGCGCTGAAAGAAAGGGTAAAACCAATCCTGTTCATCAACAAGGCAGACCGGCTGATAAAAGAGCTGAAGCTGAACCCGGAAAAGATGCAGGAACGCTTCCTCAAGGTGATAAACGACGTCAACACCCTGATAGCCCACATAGCGGAAAAGGATTTCAGGGAGAAATGGCAGGTCAACGTGAACCAGGGCTCAGTCGCCTTCGGAAGCGCATACCACAAGTGGGCCCTGAATGTTCCTTACATGCAGCGCACAGGAATAACATTCAAAGACGTCATAGACGCATACGAGTCAGGAAACGATGACGCCATAAAGGAGCTGGCCAACAAAGCGCCACTGCACAAAGTAGTCCTCGGCATGGTAGTAAAGCACCACCCAACCCCCCTTGAATCCCAAAAGTACAGAATACCAAAAATATGGCACGGCGACCTTGAAAGCGAAGCAGGAAAAGCCCTGCTCAACTGCGACGCAAACGGCGCAGCGGCTTTTGTGTGCACAAAAATAGTATGGGACAAGCACGCAGGCGAAGTAGCGGCAGGGCGCCTTTTCTCAGGCACACTGGTGCAGGGGCAGGAAGTGTACATGATAATGGGCAAAAAGCAAGTCAGGGTACAGCAGCTCTCAGTCTATAACGGCGCAAAAAGGGAACCGGTGGACAAGGTAAGCTCAGGAAACGTCATAGGCATAGTCGGCCTTAAAGGCGTGTTCTCAGGAGAAACAGTATCCAGTGTTGAGGACATGGAGCCGTTTGAGGCAATAAAGCACATATTTGAGCCAGTCGTGACGAAGGCAATAGAAGCCAAAAAGCCCTCAGACCTGCCAAAACTTGTGGAAGTGCTAAGGCAGGTAAGCAAGGAAGACCCCACAATAAAGATAGAGATAAACGAGGAAACAGGAGAGCATCTGATGAGCGGAATGGGAGAGCTGCACCTTGAAGTCATAGAGAACAGGATAAAAACAGAGAAAGGAGTTGAAGTCCAGACATCAGAGCCCATAGTTGTTTACAGGGAAACAATAACAAAGCAGGGCATGGAGATTGAAGGCAAAACACCAAACAAGCACAACAAGTTCTACATAAAAACCGAGCCGCTGGAAGACGCGGTTTATCAGGTCATAAAGGAAGGAAAAGTTCCTGAAATGAGACTGAAGAAAAAGGAAGAGAGCGTATGGACTGCCTTTGAAGAGGCAGGAATGGACAGCAAGTCATCAAAAAAAGTCAGGGACATATACAACGGAAACCTGCTCATAGACATGACAAAAGGAATAGTGCACATAGGCGAAGTCATAGAGATGGTGATGGACGCGTTTGAAGACGTAATGACCTTCGGCCCCCTTGGAAGAGAGCCGTGCACAAAGATAAAGGTAATGCTAATGGACACAAAGCTGCACGAAGACGCAATACACAGAGGGCCTGCACAAGTCCTGCCAGCAGTAAGAGACGCGATAAGGGGCTCAATGCTCAGCGCAGTGCCAATAATATTTGAGCCAGTCCAGATACTCCAGATAGAAGCGCCAATAAGCTACATGGGCGACATATCAAAGCTCATCCAGAACAGAAGAGGGCAGCTAATGGACATGCAGCAGGAAGGAGAGCACATAACAGTCAAGGCAAAGATGCCTGTCGCAGGAATGTTCGGCATGACTTCTGACCTGAGAAGCGCGACAGAAGGGCGAGGCAACTTCTACGTCGTTGACCAGCTCTTTGAAAAGCTGCCATACGAGCTCCAGCAGAAAGTCGTTCAGCAGATAAGGGAAAGAAAAGGGCTCAAGGACATAGAAGGAGTTGCGATGCAGGCGTGATGCTTACGGGCTGATTACAAGCCCAAACTTATTCTTATTAGAAGCGGATTCCCACTCCTCAAGAATATCCAATAAGGTATACCCGCTTGTATTTAGGGCTTTCTGTCAAAGCAAGCTGGCATCCGGAGCATACAAATAGCAAACCGGCTTCCCATTGATTTCCGGCACAGGAAAACGGTGCTTATTGTAAAAAATTGCCAGAAGCAAAGAGTCCTGCCCGGGAACAAAATCCCTTTCAGCACCCCACTCCATTCCATGCTTCAGCACAGCATCAGCCGTCCTTATGGGCTGCTGTGACATAATGCGGTCTACAATATCCTGCAATTGCGATTGCAGCTGCCCTCCAACTTTTACAGAGCCAGCAGCGTCCAAAGTAACTCTCCCGACCTCATTCGCGCCATAGTAATCCTTAACGATTATCGCATCCATTTTTATAGCACCAATCTCAACCTATATGCAAATTCACTTTTGGCAGATATCTTCCAAGTAAGCCGCCGATGCGCTGCAACGGATTAAGTTGTCTTGCGACAGTTTCTTGTGATGGGGTTTCCGCCCCTTGTAACTGTACTTCCGCCAACGGTTCAAAAAAAGGCGCATAGCGCTCAAATAATTCCGCCAGCCCTTCTACTCGCTGGTCGCCAGTCCACTCCCCAAAAGCATTTGCGCCGCACAGAACAGCATAATCCTGCAGCCCCATATAAGTCTCCCTGTCAATCCCGCACCTGTCCAGAACGTCAAACAGAACTCTCCTTTCCGAATCAGCAGGCGTTTCACAAGCCAGCAGCCCGCTAACCTGCGGGAATGACCTGAAAAAAGGAATCTCCGGAGGAAGCCCAGCATCCGCCTTCTTCAAATCAGCAAGGGCGCTGAAAAATTGCTTATCATGAGCGGATTGTGAGTATCTAAAAACAGCTTTTACATGTTCCGCAAGAATATCAGTCCTACGCCTGATAAGCTGAAGCTGCCTGTCACGCTCCGCAGAGCTTCCCATGGCTAAGTGCTCTAAAGTCAGTGTGTCAGCCCTTCTCATAACGACAGTCATGCTGTCAATAAACTGTGCCTGCGTGTATAAAGACTGCAACAATTCTGAGGATTGGTAAACTGTTTCAAGCAGAGGGAAAAGAGGCGAGCTTTGAGGCAACGCTCTTCTCAACTCTCTTAGGTACTCCAACCTTGCTTCCTTATTTTTGGAAAAACCATCCAACATACCAACCCACGCAGAATAAGTTGCCAGCATCCTGTAAGGCTCGTATCCGTACATCTGCGACAGGAAACGGAGATTAAACATCGTCGGGAAACAAAACACATTGCTGCCATGTTCTATTTGGTCAACACAAACAAATGGCGCTTTCCTCCCTTCGGAAAAAGAAGGGTTAAGAGAATCCAAACTTGTCACCAGGCTTGAACCGTGATTATTTATTAACATTAAGCCAAAATCTGACTCGCCTATTTCAACAACTCGTGATTTTTCAGGAAAGTTTAAATCTATGAGCGAAGTCAAAGCCCGCCTCACATACATGTCCACCACTCTGCCATAAGCATCAAACATCCTTGCAACAGCCGGCATCAAGGCACTGCCTCTGCCTTTAGCACCCGGCACAGAAGGCTCAGGGCTCACTTGGGGTTCCACAACTGAAGCCGTGCCAGTTGGAATGCTTTGCGTCCCGCCAGAGACACCCTGCTGGCCCACAAAATCAGTGTAAGCCTGAGCAGCCCTGAGTATGGCACTATCCAACATCTCCATAAAAACGCCGGGGTCAATCCTGTACGCGTCCAAAACTCTGAATAGGACGCTTCTCTCTGAACGAGCATAATCCTTGCCGCCATGAGTGTTCATTAATTCTGACACATATGGAAAAGTCTTGAATATTGCCAGCTCCCGGGGAATTTCCCTGTCAGCCTGCTTCAGGCGCTCAATACCTTCCTGAAGGTCAGGATAGCCATAATGCAGCACAGCCTTTACCCGCTGCTTATCCGCTTCTATGCTTTCTGTCGTTACAGTGATACGCTTTAACCTTTCTTGTGGTGGTAGAAGAACCAACCCCCGTATCTGGTCTATCTCTGCAACTCGCATATAATCTGTAACGAGCCCCATGAATTGAGCAGACGAAGAATATAATGAGCGGAACAGCAAAGACGCATTGTAAACACTCATTAATGGTTCGTAAAAAGGAGAATTACTCGGGACGGTTTTCCGAACACTGTTTTGATATTCTCTTCTTTTATGCCTGTCAGTGGCAAAAGAATTTAGTAGGTTCAACAATGCCTTCTGCAAACCAACGTGCCTGTCAAAGCTATAATCAAGCAATGGAGACAATGCATAAGTCCATTCAAAATCCGGGATCAACAAGGTTTTGCCCTCGTATAAAATCTCGCTCACGTGAATTGTTCCCAGGTCAGCCCGCCCAAGCTTTGCGTTCCTGTCACCAGACCTTTCTATTTTATCCATTGCCAAGGAAACCAGAAGGTAATGGACATAATCCCCCATAACTCCGCCGTAAGCATCAAACATTTCCCGCAGGCTTCTGGCAAGGCTGTCCTGCCTCCTTCATCCCTTTCGCCATCATCAGAAAAAGTCATCAGGCCTCTTGCCAGCCTTGGCCCGGCAGCTGTATCGCGCACTTCGCTATGGACTACTTGCGTATCAGCAACCCTGATGTCATGGATAACTGCATCCACTATCCCTTCCTCAATCCTCGGCCTAAGCTCCTCAACAAGAGCGCCATACCATTCTGGAAACTGAGGAAAAACCCTGCTGCCCTGGCTTTGCTGCTGCCTCTCCCTATGAACGCCTGCGCCTTCCCCTTTAGGCGCAGCAAGCCTTCTGGAAGCTACCCTATGTATACCTGTCAACATGAAGTAACCGTTGCCGGCTTTGCTGTCTTGTGAGGCTGCCCTTCTTATTTCCACAGCTCTTCTGTACAGTTCATCACTGTGCAAAGCCTCAGCAACACCCACTGCAGCTTCCAAATCATCAGGATGAATTGTTCCGCCGCTTATCCAGTTTGCATAAGTTTCCCTGTCATGCGCTATGGGCATACCTTCAAGCCTTTCAGAGACATAACCCTTTAGCCTCGCTAACGTATTCTGTGAGAAGTCAGCGCCTTCCCTTCTGAATATTCTGTCTTCAAGAGCCTCGCTGCCCCTTTCTTCTTCCTCAAACAAGCCCGCATCCAATGCGTACAACGCCCTGACTATGTCACGCCTGAGCTTTGTGGTTTCGTAGCCGTCATGAGCCCTCTCAAAACAGTAACGCCTCGCTTCCACATAATCAGGAACCAGCCTGTATAAGCTGCTTACGATTTCATCCAGACCAATCTTTACGTGCTCCCCTCTGAATCTCCCGATTCTTCCAACAAGCGCCTCGCGCTCTGTAACAAACCTGTCCTGGAATGTTCCGTCTTCAGCCATAACCGGCACCAGCTCGGCAGGGCTGGCGAAAATTGTTCCTGCTGAAGTTATTACAGTTAGCGGCTTCATTTTAAACATGCAACCAAAAACCGTATATAAATCTTTCCATAGTCATCACTACAGAGTTAATAGATTAAAAGTGCATAAATTTATAAATGCCCTGCTTTTGCCTCTTTTACACTCATGGCAGAAATCAAGGCATTCGGAAGGTGGAGCACAGAAGGAATAAAAGTGAATGATGCAGGGCTTGCTGACTACGTCACTATGAAAAGCCCGGCTGTGCCAAGGACAGGGGCAAGGTATGCGAAGCAGAGGTTCTACAAATCCAGGGTATTCATAGTTGAAAGGCTGATGAACAAGCTCATGGTTCCCGGACACAGGGGAAAGAAGCACAAGCTCACTTCTTACCCGATGAGCGGAAAGGCGAACAAGGCGTATGACCTTGTTGAGGATGCATTCACGATTATAGAGCAGCGCACAAAAGAAAACCCGATAAAGGTGTTTGCCGAGGCGCTTCAGAACGCGGCGCCGCGGGAAGAAATAGTGTCAATAGAGTACGGCGGGGCGCGCTACCCGAAGGCAGTTGACTGCGCGCCGCAGAGACGAGTGGACTTTGCCCTGAAGCACATGATACAGGGAGCATATTCCAAGCGCTTCAACACAAAGAAAAGCATGGTGGACGCGCTTGCTGACGAAATACTTGCAGCCCACAGCAAAAGCGCGGCATCAACAGCCATCGCAAAGAAGCTTGAGATAGAAAGGCAGGCAGACGCGAGCAGGTAAATTCTTGGTTCTTGCAGGTTTGGAGTGCCATTGCGATATATTTTTATATTCAAATAACCAAGCAGGTTCCGTAATGAGCGAAATGGCTTTTCAAAGGCAGGTGCTGAACAGGTTAAAAAGCATGGAGAAAATGATGGACCACGTCATAGAATACATAGAAGACTCAAAATTAAGCAGAGATGACAGACAAGCGCTAAAGGCCGCATTAAAGGAAGAAAAGGAAGGCAAACTCTTGAGCAAAAAGCAAGTGTTCGGTTAAGATGCCCGTTTTTCCATCTGAATTCTCAAAAAGAGCTGGCAAATACATAAGAAAACTTGATGAGATAATGAGGACAAGAGTTCTGGAGAAAATTGAAAAGCTTGAGCAAGAGCCATTTCCGCAGGAAGTTGAGCGGGTTGAGGATTTTGAAGGTGAGAAAGTGTTCAGGGTAAGGGTTGGTGACCAGAGAATTCTTTACGTTGTCAGATATAATCCGAACAAACTCGTCATAGTCAAAGTGGATAAGCGGCCAAGAGTATATGGCTGATTAAGCTGAGATAGAAAGGCAGGCAGACGCGAGCAGGTAAATTCTAAACTCATCTCCAGACCGGCTACCTGCCTGCAATGCCCTGAATAAGCAAATAAACTGGATAAGCATACAAGCCCAGCTTTGCAAGTTCGTACACAGTCATGGCCGCATAAACAACAAACTGCTCTCCCAAGGTGGCCGGATGCCTTTGTGCAGCTTGTTGAGCAAAGCTGCGATGCGTCAGGGCATACGAAGAACCGGGAGTTAATACGCCCCTTGCCAAACCTTTAGTGATGTCTCCAAGCGTTTCAACACGGGTATCAATTGTGCCGCTATCGCCTCCCATGATTTCATTTGTGCGCCGCTACTATAAATATCTTTTCAAATCACAACAATGCCCCTGTACCTGAAGCCGTAGATAAAGATGCGGTTCCACAGGAAGGAGCGCTGCCTCGTTACCCTGACTGAGAAGCCTGCCTCCCTGAAAAGCTCTTCTATTTTTTTGTCGCTTGAGAGCCATTCAACAGAGGGCAGGACGCGGAAGAAGTCAGAGTATTCAACAAAGCATATCCTCCCTTCCTGCGAAAGAAGCCGCCTCATGTCCTGAAGCACGCGCCTTATGTCCTGCGTGTAGCCGAGCACGCCAACCGAAATCACTATGTCAGCCCTGGGCACGTCGGGATGAACCCTGTAGAACTGGTCAGAGTCATGAATGAACCTCGCCTCGCCGTAAATATGCCCTTCTGTCTCCCACTTTCTCCTCTCAACCCTTTTCCTAGCTATCTTCAGGTCGTTACCGGAAAAAGTGGTGGCATATACGGTTCCTCCAGGGCCAACTGCTCTCAGAAGCTCAAGTGTAAAAGTTCCAACACCGCAGCCAAACTCAAGAACAGTCTTGCCTTTCAGGTCGCCAACAAAGCTCATAATCTCCTTCCTTACGCCCTTAGGGTAGCTTAGCCTCTCTGTAATCAGGTTGAGAAAGGAAAACATGTCATTTATTCCTGTAATCATCTTGGGGTCGTAATACAGCTCAACCAGGAAGTAAAGAGGCACGCCTATCAGGATTATAGAGAAGCTTAGCCTGAGAAGCGCAAAAGCAGCCACTGTGCTGAACGCCCACACGGCTATTGTCAGAAGAAGGAAAAGAACAACAGCCAGAGGCAGCACCTTCCCAAAAGGCGCCTTGAAAGGCCTTTCCAGCCCAGGGCTTGTTATCCTGAAAATAGGCACAGTCAGGATTACAATAACATACATAAGCACAGCCAAAGGCACCATCATGCTTAGAAGCGCCTCATAATTGCCAAAGCCAATAACCAGAATAATCAGCGTTGCAGCTGCCTGAAACAGTATTGCCTTGTGCGGAGTGTTGAACCTTGGATGAATCGCCTTAAGCTGCTCAGGCATAAGCTTGTCCCTTGCCAATGCAAGCAGAAGCCTCGGCATCGTTATTATGCCTGATGCTGCCGAGCCAAGAAGAGCGATAAAAATGCCCGCGGTTATTATGCCTTCACCGACAGGGCCAAAAAGCCTGCTCGCCAAAACTGTTGTTGGCGAAGCAAGCGCCTTGCCGCCGGCATCCACGAGCCCTGTGCCAAGGTTGCCGAAGCTTATAAGCAGCATCCCCAGCCCCAGAAGGGCAATTACGACTGTGCCGTGTATTATGGCCTTCGGTATTGTTTTCCCGGCATCCTTTGTCTCCTCAGCAAGATAAGTGGCAGCCTCCCAGCCAAAATATGTTTCGGCAAGGAAGAACATTGTCACAAACATTGAAAAGGGGCTGTGAGGAGGGAAAGACGCAAAATTGGAAAAGCTGATGCCCGGAATTCCTTTGGCAACAAGCGCGACTATCACAGCGACAATAGATGCTGCAAAGCCGACCATCATAATTGAAGTCGCCTCAATGCCTATGTAAGCTATGATGTTAAGCAGAATTATGGCGGCAACAGTCATCAGGATTTTAACGGTGCTTGACGCATAAGGCGCAATTATGTTAATTGCCGCAACGATAAGCACAACAACCGCAATATTGCCAACAATCCACGCCACCCAGCCTGCGATGAAGGAAATGAACCTCCCATATGCCTGCTTGCTGTACTCATAAACTCCGCCGCTTTTCGGAAACATGCTCACAAGCTCGCCAAAGCACATCGCGATGTATATGGAGATAAGCGAGAGTATTACCCAAGCGACAATTGCAAGGCTGCCTGAAAGAGACGCGCCTATGCTGGCGCCAAAGAAAATCGCAGTGCCCATAATTGAGCCGATTGACAGCGAAAGCACAGTCCAGTAACCAAGACCCCTTTTGAGCTCTGACATTTTTGTTTTACTAATGAATTTTTATCTGGTTAAGCATAAACTAGTAGCTTTAATAAAAACCTTTTGTTCTGAATTTTCAATTAATAATTTATACCACAGCAGCACTAATGCGGGTATGAACAAACCCGTGCAAATATACAAACTGCTCCTTGAAAGGTTCGGAAGGCAGAACTGGTGGCCTGTGACGGCAGTCAAAGCAGGCAAAAGCAGCAAGGAAAGCAAAGGCAGCAAGGAGTTTGAAGTAATGATTGGGGCAATCCTGACCCAGAACACTGCATGGAGGAATGCTGAAAAGGCGATAGCGGGCCTTGCAAAGATGCAGCTGCTGAGCCCTGAAAGGATAAGGGCTGCAGACACAAAAGAGCTTGCCACAGCAATAAGGCCGGTGGGCTACTACAACCAGAAGGCGGAAAGGCTCAAAATCCTTGCGCGGCACATTGTGGGAAACTATAATGGCAAGGGCGGCATTTCTGCCATGAAGAGGAAAAGCACAGAAGAACTGCGAAGCGAGCTGCTGGAGCTGAAAGGCATAGGTCCTGAGACAGCAGACTCAATGCTTCTTTACGCGCTTGACAAGCCGGTGTTTGTTGTGGACACATACACAAGAAGGACATTCTCAAGAATAGGCCTTTGCAGCAGCGACAGCAGCTACGAAGAACTCCAGAAGCTGTTTATGGAAAGCCTGCCGCAGAAGAAAGAGCTGTTCAATGATTACCACGCGCTTATCGTTGAGCACGGCAAAAGCATATGCAGGAAAGAGCCGTTATGCGGCATTTGCCCGCTGCTTAACATATGTAGATACGGCAGGAAGAACAGTGCGGCAAAACGTGGCACGGCAAAAGGCAGGAGCGGGCTGGAAAACATTTAAATAGTATGCACTGGCATAAAAGCAGCAGCAAAAAGAGGCAGAAAAAGAGGCAAGCATGGCATTAGGCGTAATCCTGACAGTTCTCATAATAATCATCACTGCTTTTGTAGTCCACAAGCTTCTTCAGGAAGCCCTTGACCTGCTTCACATAGGCGTGTCAGTAGCAGGCATAATAATCGCCATACTGCTTGTCATGGTTGTTGCCGACGCAATAAGCTTCAAGAGAAGCTTTTCCTCATCAGACAACCTTTTGGCAATAAAAGAAAACGAGTCCATAGTAACTGCATTCGTGCTCAAAGGCAGCAGCTCAGGCGCAAACGCAGGGCGCGCAGAGAAGCTAAGCGAAGCAGAGCTAAGCAACCTGGCAAAGCACATTGCGGCCAAGGACTACAAGGCAGCGCTTGGAGAAAACTACAAGCTCGTACTGCTGAAAAAGGATGCGATAGAGGCAGCTGCACAAAACGGCATAATGGCGAACGGAAGGAACTACAGCTCCTCAGAAGCTATAGAAGCGCTTGAAACAGGAAACGCAGACGTTCTGAAGGCTCTGGTCACAAAGATGACAAACAGCCCCTCCATTTTCATACCCCATTACAAAAAAGGAAACATATACGTGTATCCAGAAAGCCAGATGTTCAAGGTGATAAAGTACGCGCCTGTCTTTGGAATGGATGCCATAAAGGGAGTGGTAGAAAGGCTTGGCAGGGTTACAGGACTGAAAAACGAGGCATAAATGACCGGGCACATAAGGAATTGCGGCTGGAAGAGGAACAAACCCATGCTTGCATCCGCAATCCAGGCAGTATTGCTCTTAGCACTCTTAGCTGCAGCTGCAAGCGCAGACACGCAGGTGTTCAGCGGATACCTGTATTCGGGAGAGACCTTAACGGTTGACAGGCAGGTAATAACCGCCTACATCAGCAGCTCAGAGAACGGACTGGTTGCAGACTACAGCACAGGGATAATCTCAGTCATCAACAACACATGCCAGTCAACAGACTACTTCAAGCTGTGCCTGGACAACATAGAGCAGGACTACACGGCAAAGAAAAAAAAGATGAGCATAAGGGCGTTCTCAACCATACCATCGCTGACAATCACAAGGAAAGCTTCAAAGACAGAGCTCGCCATAGGCGAGGAGACGGCCTTCACAGTCACCATAGACAATACAGGAGGTGTTGCGAGAAACGCAACATACACAGACGCATTCCCTGAAAACATCGAGATTAGAGACATTGATGGAGCATCTGCAAAAGGAAACGCAGTAACGTGGTCCGGAACAATACCCCGCTCAGGAAGCAAGGAGATAAGCTACACAATAAGGCCCAAAGACGAGCTCAAGCAGGGGCTTAAGGCAAGCCTCAGATACTTTGACGGGTACTCAATGCAGACAATATACTCTGACGAGACAACTCTCAGCGTAACGCAATTCCTGAAGATAGAGGCAACAATAGGGAAAGAAGACATATATCTCGGCCAGCCCAACAACTTCACATTAAACCTCACAAACAGGGGAAACAACACAATAAACGCGACAGTGGACATAGACTTTGGAGAAGGGCTTGAAGTGCTTGCGCCGTCAGCATTCACAAAGACAGGCAGCAGCACATACACGTGGAACGGCGAGCTGAGAAAAAGAAACCAGAGCAACAGCAGGGTATTCTCAAGGGCATACATATTTGAGCTCAAAGGGGCAAAGATAGGAAGCACAGACATAACAGCCACAGCAAGGTACACGGACCTTGCCACAGGGGAAAATGTGAAGCTGGCAGACATAAAGAAAACAGTAAAGGTCAGCGACAGGGGCACAGCCATAAGGACAAGCTTCAGCGACCAGACTCTTGAAGCCAGACAGAAACACACACTGAAGATATGGATGCAGAACCTGAACGCATACGCAAACATAACAGACGTGCTCATTACAACTTACACCCCCCTTGAAGCCCTGCCTGACTATTATGCAGCCAATATGGGCAGCGGGGAGCAGCTGCTCGTAATTGAGCGCGACATATACATGCCAGGCGTAGAATCAACAACCGGATACCCCCTTGACGTGAACGCAACCTACACCATCGGAGACAAGAGAGCAACAAAGACACACAGGGGAACAATATCGGTAATGCCTGTCCAGGAACTCGCCATAACGCACGCCCTGTCAAAGGCTTCTGTGGAAAGCGGCGAAGACTTCTTCATAACGGCAACTGTGAAAAACCCGAGAAAAACAGGCCTGAACAGAGTAAAAGTGCATGATATTATCCCGGAAGGCTTCACATCTTACGGATCAAGCAGCGCAACCATGAGCATAGCAAAGGAGTCCACAGCAAACGCCTACACCTACAGGCTCACAGCCCCCCGCGCAAGCAAGGAAACAAGCTACACAATAACAACGATCGCCGAATATTCGGATGCGGACAACCAGTATGACTACTCAGAATACAAAAGCTACAGCAACTCCAAAAACGCAACAATAACAGTCCTCGCGCCAAAATTCACCCTTGATATCGCAAGAACCCTAAAGGAAACGGAAATCTACAAGGGAAACACCTATGATGTCAACTACGTCATCAAAAACCCTGACGAGAAGCAGGCAGCAAAAGGAATAACAATAACCGCAGGGCTGCAGCAGGACTTTGACGCAGTCGGGAATGAAAGCTACGAGCTGCCTGACATAGGCCCGGGAGAAACCGTATACTTCACGTCCAAAGAGAAAGTAAGGGCAAAATTCAACGGGACATACACGATTGCAAAGTCCCTGCTGAGATTCAGAAACCAGTACGAAGACGCGTTTGAGCAGAACGCCACGGAAATACAGCTCACAGTAAAGGATAGCCACATTTCAGGACCTGCAATATCGCTTGCCAAAAACTCGTCAGACAGGACAAACAACACAGAGCCTCTCCTTGTAACTCTAACCATAAGAAACACAGGAGATACGCCGGCAGAAGCAGAGATAACAGACAGCAGCCAGAGCTTTACAGCATATGTGCAGCCCAAATCAGAAACGAGCTACAACTACACAACCATACTTTCGCTCCCCGGCATCGTGGACCTTCTGCCAGCAGCAGCCACATACAGGCACCAGGGCAAAACATACATAACGGGCTCAAATGCAAAAACAGTTGAAGTCCTAAACAAGCCCCTGGTAAAAATAGAAAAGGAAGCGCCTGAAAAGGCAAACAACATTGACAGCTACACAGTAAGGATAAAGCTCACAAGCAGCCACACATTGCCCCTTAACCTGATTGTAACTGACGGGGCAAAACAGTGGGAGCTGGACAGCTTTACAGGAGAAAAAGAGCTTTCCTATGAGGAAAAAGAAGCGCAGACAGGAACAAAAACCCTCGGAGCAGCGACTGCAGAATACCAATACATGAACAGGACATACCATGAAACATCAAGCCAGCCACAGATCCATGTTGAGGAAAAGTCATTCGCAAAGCTCACAAAAGCCGCATCAAAAAAAGCCGCAAAGCCGGGAGAAGAAGTAACAATAACAATAACCGCGAAAAATGAGCAGGAAAAAACGCTTTCAATGACAATAAGAGACAAAGGCAAAGAATGGGCAAAGGCATGGACAGCAGAGCTTGGCCCGGGAGAGGAAAAAAAGATAACTTACAAGGCAAAGGCAGACGAAAGCCTTCTGGAAAAAGCCTCTGCGAGCTTTAAATACGAAGGCAAGAACTACACAATAAGCTCAGAGCCGCCGGCACTGGAGATACTCACAAAAGGCAAAAAAACAGAAAAGCAGGAAAACACCACGGCAAACGAAACAGGAAAAAAGCAAGAAGAAGAGCCGCAGCCAAAAGAGCAGGGCATTTTCAAAAGAATTATAAATGCAATAATCAAAATCCTGACATGGAAAAGGTCAGAAGAATAATTACCAAGGGACAAGAGGTGATACCATGGGCGTTTTAGGAAAACTCATGTTCTGGCGCAAAAAGGACGAACTGGGAGCAGACAACCTTGGGCTGTCAAAAGACACGTTCCCAACCCCGAGCCCGTACCAGGGAGACTACGGGCAGCAGCAATCGTGGAGCCAGCCCGGAATGGGCACTTACCCCCAGCCACAGATGCCGATACAGCAGCCGCAGATGGAATCGCTCCAAAGCTCAAACGCATACGCGGCAAGCAAGCAGATGGAGCTTGTCTCTGCAAAACTTGATGCGCTCAAGGCAGCAATAGACACACTCAACCAGAGAATTGCAAACATGGAGCGCGTAAGAGAGACAGAAGACTACTACAGGAAGAAAGGATGGTAGCCATAGGAAAAAAAGAGGCTGTTTTCTTCTCAGTATTCGCTGCTGCGCTCGCAGCAGACCAGGCAACAAAGCTCCTCGCAAGAAACATGCAGAAGCCCGTTTCAGTCATTCAGGGATTCCTGAGCATAAGCTTTGCAAAAAACACAGGCGCGGCATTCAGCCTGTTCACAGGCGCATCAACGCTGCTGGCATTATTCGGCATTGCCGTGGCTGCGGCAATAATAATATACTACAAAAAGATTCCTGACGCGGCTTACGCCAAAACAGGGGTTGCACTGATACTTGCAGGCACAACAGGAAACATAATTGACCGCTTACTTCTTGGCTACGTCACAGACTTCATTGCCTTCAGCTTCTGGCCCGCGTTCAACATTGCGGACTCCGCGCT
>JACPIG010000054.1 GCA_016188205.1 Candidatus Woesearchaeota archaeon | reverse complement strand
TCACTTGTAAACATCATCACAACAACAGGATGGACAATCATGTGGTTCAGGGTGCTTGCGCCAATAGTCCTGCAGATAATGACGGGGTAGTGTTTATTACAAACAGAGAAAAACAAAAGGCTTATCCAACAAGGTAAGCGCCCCCTCTAATAGCTAAAGCGTCATCAAAGAAGGGTTTCTGTTCCTCATCAATTCTCATCCCGATGCAGTTTGCAGAAGCCCATAAATCTGTCCTGTGTCCAAGCGAAGCCCCACGGATGTCTGTGTTTTCAAGAAGCGCATAACGAAGGTCTGCACTATCAAGTTTCGCCCCACTAAGGCAGGCATCTCTGAGGGTTGCAAACCTAAGCACTGCATCATATAATTTTGCCCCGGAAAGTTTTGCCTTTGTAAGGTCTGCATGCACAAGCACGGCACGGCTAAGGCTTGCTCTAAAAAGTGTTGCTTCCGCCAAATTCGCATCAGTAAGATCTGCACGCATAATATCTGCGTCATCAAGCACGGCAAAACCAAGTGCTGTTCCTCTGAGTTTGGCACCGCATAAGTCAGCTTTGTAAAATCTTGCATTGCACAGTATGGCGTCTGAAAAGTCTGCCTCTCTCATGTTTGCGCCTTGTGCATTCATAAATGGGAGGTATAACCTTTGTGCAACCAAACCACTCAAATCAGCGCCTTCAAAAGAAAGAACGTCTAAATTGGGTTTTTTAATCAAGTATCTCTGTAAGTCAGGATATCTGGGGCGACCGGACAAGTTGCCGCTTAATCTTGTTCGCGAGAAGTCACGATTTCCCTCAGTCACCGCATCTATAAAGTCGTCCAGACTGACTGCCACCGGCGCCGATTGTGTAACCATGACTGCCGGGGAATTATCTGCCGCATATAAACTTTTTGGTCGCTGCCGGACACAATAGAGGACTTTGAATAACCCCAGTTTGCTTCAAAATTCAAAGTCCTTCTTAGAGAGGTTTTATATTTTTAGTGGGTTATTCAAACCTCTCAATAGAATAATTCTTTGCAGTGCAAAGCTCTCAGCCATTTCAATCGCAGCAGCTTAATAGCACAGTTTAAAAAATTAACCGCAAACTTTTTAACTGCGCTTCCCGGCTAAAGGCGTATGCCAGACTGCAGAGTATCCAAGGTAATTGCGCGCGAGGTTCTTGACAGCCGAGGAAACCCCACTGTAGAAGCAGTCATTGTTGCAGGCGGCGTTTGTGTTTCAGCAATCGTGCCGAGCGGCGCGTCAACAGGAAGGCACGAGGCAGTTGAGCTTCGTGATGGGGGAAAAAGGTTCCTTGGCAAAGGCGTAAAGAAGGCAGTGAGCAACGTCAATAGCGTAATTGCCAAAAAGGTTGCTGGAATGGACTGCAGGCAGCAGGCTGACATTGACAACGCAATGATGAGGCTTGACAGCACACTCAACAAGTCACAGCTTGGAGCAAACGCAATACTCCCGGTAAGCATGGCTGCGGCAAGGGCGGCAGCGGCAACAACAAGCACGCCGCTTTACAGGATTATTGGAGGAATGAGCGGCAACAAAAAGTTCTCCATTCCAGTGCCTTTCTGCAACGTAATAAACGGCGGAAAGCACGCAGGAACCAGCCTGAGGATGCAGGAATTCATGATAGTGCCTGTTAAGTTCAGGACTTTCAAGGAAGCAATAACAGCAGTTTCAGAAACATACCACGCCCTGAAAGGGATAATTGGAAAAGTCTACGGAAAAAGCTCGGCAAATGTAGGTGATGAAGGCGGGTTCGCGCCTGACCTGAACAACGCAGAACAGGCACTGATACTCCTGGAAAAGGCAGTTGAGCAGGCAGGATACAAAGGCAGCATAAGGTTTGCCATAGACGCTGCCGCCTCTGAGTTTTACAACGGCAGTCATTACGATGCTGGGCGGCTTTACAGGGCTGAGGAGCTTGTTGACTATTATCTTGACCTGATAAGAAGCCACAAGATAGTCTCGCTTGAGGATCCCTTTGAGCAGGAGGACTTTGACAGCTTTGCGGAACTCAGAAGGAAGGCGAAGATACAAATTGTTGGGGATGACCTGCTCTGCACAAACATTGGGCGGATAAAAACAGCCATTGCCAAAAAAAGCTGCAACTGCCTTCTGCTGAAAGTGAACCAGATAGGCACACTGACAGAGGCAATAGCTGCCGCAAACCTCGCTTACAAGAACAGATGGAAGGTCATGGTTAGCAACAGAAGCGGAGAAACAGAAGACAGCTTCATCGCAGACCTTGCTGTCGGGCTTGGCTGCGGGCAGATAAAATCAGGCGCTCCTGCAAGAGGCGAAAGGACAGCAAAATACAACCAGCTCATAAGGCTTGAGGAGGACTTCGGGCTGAGAATGGCGGGGTTCTGAGGCAATTATTTGTCAGAAAACCGTTTCTCCTTCCATCCCTTCCTCGCCTCGTCCTTGAACTCCTGACCAGTCATCCCTGTTTTTATTTTCCCAAATATGTCTGAAAGGTCAATTTGCTTGACGAACAAACGCTCTTTTTCTTTGACCGGTTTTGCCATCTTCATAAATCAGTAAACCTGCTCTATTTCGTCAAAGCTTTCGTCAAGGCTGTCGTTATAAAGCTGCTTGTCTGCGTCTGCGGTTCCTTCTGGCTGAGCCTGTGCCTGCTGCCCTGCTGCCTGAGACGGCTGGACTATCACGCACCCGCCATTTATGCACTTGTTCTCAGGGCACGGAGCCTTAAAGCACTCTATCACGCGGCAGTCTGCATCCTTTGAGCACTTCTGCGTTTCCTGAGAAGCCGTGGGCTGAGGCTGCTGTTGCTGCTGCGCCTGCGGCGTCTGCACTCCCTGTTTGGCTGCGCACCCCGAAAGCGCAACAGCCATAACCGCCGCTATAAGAAACATGAAAGCAAACGAATTCAATGAATCAGCCTTTAGTCTCATTTCCAGACCTCTTCGCCTCCTTATCCATTTCCCTCTGCTGCTTAATCTGCATCTTCGCCTCCTCAACAAACACCCTCCACAACTCCTTAACCTCCTTCAAAACCTTTTTCTTCTCATCCTTTGTGTCCGCAGCGTTGTAGGCAAGCTTCTTGTCCTCCAGAGCGGCGACAAGGTCAACAACCCGCGCCTCACTCACGCCTTTGTTTTTCAGCCTGCCTGCCTTTTCCTCCAGGTTGTAAATCCTGAACTTTATGTAAGCATCAACTTTTTCCCTGAGCTGCCTCATGCAGCTGCTCTTGTTGGTGCCAAGCGCTTCACACTCTGCCCGCTCATTGGCAATGTTTTTCAGAGCAAACTCGTTCCTTGCGCACTCAAACCTTCTCTCATCCCTGTCAAACTGCCAGCACTTCTGCACCTTCTGATAGTTGCTCGTGCAGTTGCCCCTGGAAGCGCCTGACAAAGCCCTGCACTCCTCAGGAAGATAGTCATACTCGTTCTCCTCAGGAAGATTAATCCTGCATTTTAACCTTGCCTTTTTGGTCTGCAGCTCGCTGCACTTGAATGCACTTTTTACTGAGGGCACAATTTCCCTGCACTCCACCTGTGGAGGGTCTGACTCTGTTATGTTGCACACAGTTCCCTGGCGGCAATGATAACTGCAAGGGCCTGGCTTCGCGCACCTTGCGCCCACGCCCTGGAAGGAGAAGCACTCAAAGCCAGGCGTGCACTGAGCTGAAGAATTGCATTCCTGATTGGTAATCTTGTCCTGGTTCGGGCTGCCGCTTCCACCCCCGCTACCGCTGCTACTGCTGGAGCTGCCGCCACCGGAGCTTCCGCCTCCTGAGCTGCTGCTGGCTCCAACAGCGGCATACGCATAGCTTACTGACAGGAGCAGGAGGATAGCCACTAAGAGAACCGCCAAAACTGCTGATACCCTTGCCATAAGGCTTCTATTTGCAGGTGCATATTTAAAATTTTTGGAATTGTTGGTGCAAAAATATAAGAACAGTGCTTAATCAACACACTCTATGGACTATTTTAATTTTTGCATAACCACGGCAAAAACAGCTTTTGGGATAGGTTGTGCAGCGGCTGTGCTGTTGGGCGTGAGCTATGTGATTTGGCCGCCTTCCAATGCTGCCACTCCATACATTGTGCGCGCATCAGGACAGGAAGCCACCCCAAGTTGCGTGTACAGAGCTTTAGCTTCACTCCAGAGAACCATACCTCAACAAGTCAACTTTATTCCCGTGCTTAACGGCGCAGGCATAGAAGGAATCATGGTGATAGAGCCAGGTAGCCCGATTCCCGACCCAATAGGTGTTAAGACAGCGGGCAACCCAAAACTAGAGCGCATTCTGAACGCATGCACGCCTCAGGCCGCATAGAAAACGCAGGCACTGAAGCTATGCACACACTCGGCACAGAAAACTTATTATATCCGGCTGCTGAAAAAAGCCCTGATGAAACAGGCAAAGCTCCTCTTGAAGCAGCTGAAACGCCTGCAATGGACATGCTCGCGGCAAAAGGCTCATGCGGGCAGCTTGATGTTCTTGGAGGGGTTGCGCCTGAAAGCGACTCTGCGGTTCTGAGCATCCTCGGCTATGACCCGCACAAGTACTACACAGGCAGAGGACCGCTTGAGGCAGCAGGGCTCGGCATAGGCATGAAGCCGGGAATGCTTGCCCTTCGCTGCAACTTTGCAACCGCAAAAGCAGGCAGGACAGGCAGCTACCCTCCTGAGCTGGCTGACAGGCGGGTGGCGAGAAGCCTCACAAGCAAAGAAGCTGCTGAAATAGCTGCAGTGATTAGCAGGAAAGTGAAGCTGAAAGGCGCAAAATTCATCTTCAAGGCAGGCGTTGCGCACAGGGCAGTCCTGATAATAAAAGCAATTAAAGCAGGAAAAAAGCTTTCAGCAAGGATAACAAACACAGACCCAGCCTATGCTGTTGGAAAAAAAGGGATGCCAGAAGCGCTTGCGAAGTTTGAGATGCAAGTCAAAGAGGCAGAGCCGCTGGAAAAAGAAGCTGAACTAAGCGCAGAGCTGCTGAACGACTTCACAAGGCAAACCTTTGAAGCGCTTGACACGCACCCAATCAACGAAGGCAGGAGGCGCAGAGGGCTGCTTCCTGCAAACGCCATACTTTCCCGAGACGCAGGCAACAGGCTGCCTGAGCTTTACAGCCTGCCAAAAAAATACGGCAGAAAATTTTCCATACTCGCCGACATGCCGATGGAGATAGGCATAGGGCGGCTGAGCGGAATGAAAGTGATAAGGCTGCCTTTGCCAACCTTTGGAAAAGAGGACCATAAACCAAGGGCAGAAAAGACAATAGCTGCGCTGAAAAAGCAGGACTGCCTTTACATACACATAAAGGGACCTGACCTTTACGGGCACGAAGGAGACTATGAGGGAAAAAAAAGGTGCATTGAGGATATAGATAAATACTTCTTTGCGCCGCTGATTAAAAGGATAAACATGGATGAAACAATAATAGCTGTTACCGCTGACCATGCCACGCCGTGCAGCCTGAAAGGGCACTCGGGGGATGCAGTGCCTTTCCTCCTATCAGGCGGCAGCGTTGCTGCTGACAAAACCGGCTCTTTCAGCGAGCGAAGATGCGCTGAAGGAAGGTTCGGTAAGATAAAGGCGACAATGCTTATGCCGCGGCTCATGAGGCTTGTGCGAAAAGAATAAATACACCTCAGGATTAGCAGCGGCATGGCACTTGCCAGGCTTGAAAAAATAGCACAGTCGGTTGCGTTGAGTATCTTAACTGTCAGCATTGCTCTTTCAGCACTTCTCAGCATTCTGCCTACTCCAGCGCCAAAAGCAGGCGTGAAGGTTCCTGTGCAGAGCAGCCTGCAAAGGCAGCAAGGACAGTATGGGCCGTATGCCAGAATGATGCTGCAATATTTCTTAGACGGCACATGGACTTACTTCAGCACGAGTAAGTCAGGCAATCTGCGTGTCATCTCCTTCCAGACAGGCAACTTCCCTGAAGGAACAGATGCTAAAGGATATGCTTCCGAGATTGCCGCGTATTCTGACCCAAAAGGAGAAACGCCTACTCTGTTCCAGATTAAGCTTTCGCCTCCAGGACAGAAATGCCTATACGAATCATCAGGGAATAAAATTGCAGGAGAGCCGTTTGAAGAATTAGCGAGAAGATTTGCCGCCGGGGAAGAGGCGGGCAAAGGATTCTTAGAAGAAATAGCAGGAGGAGTTTTCTCAGGGCTGTGTTGGAACGAGCCGCGCCGCACACCTGAGCCATACGTGCCTTGGCAAAATCCTTCTCCTGTCACTCTCTGAGCGCGCTTTGCCATAAAACTTTAAATAAGACCGCCTGTTAGCCGCATCATGCCTGCTTCGCAGCTTCAAAGAATTCTGGCAATAGAAGCGCTGGTTTTATTGACTCAAGCCGCATGCGTTGCTCCTGTGGTGACAGCAGTGCAGGCAGCACGCGCAGCAGTAGCAATCTCAGGGCAGGCAGCAGGTTACATCACATCAGGCATTGCAAGGAAAACAGAAAACCCTGGCCAGACCTTGCCTCAAGCTGAGGAAGAACTGCAATCACCGCCACTTCAGCAGGAAGAACGACCAGAAAACCATAGTCCGTCTAACCCGCCCAGAATCCTGTTTGCAGAAATGCTTCTTGCCAGCGCCTTAAAGGCAGATTGGCACTACAACGCAATAATAGGCAAAAAAGGGCCTGTCGAGGATGATGCGAACGGAAGGCCAAGAACGCGGCTTTATTATCAGACAAGGAAAGAGTTCCGTAGCTACAATCCGGATGGCATTCCACTGGCTCTGGAGTTCCGGCTTGAAGAAAGAGAGCCGGCATATGCGCAGCTTTCCATGCGCTTAGACCCGCAAGGCATAATGCCTCCCCGGATAAAGCTGGATTATGTTGTCGGGCACAGCGACGGCAAAGGAAACGTTGTTGGCGTGAAGCAGGAATGCATTTATGAACGGATAGGCAACCCCGCATCAGAAGCCATGTTTAGGGTGATTGCGGACGTGTTTGAACGCGAAGCTGTTGCAAATAAAGCCGCGCTTGAACTCGTCATAGCGCACAGCGCTCCTTTCTTAAGCAGGTGCAAAAACGAGCCGCGCGTGCCACTGCCTGCGCAGCCAATACAGGGCTATATGGCACCAACCAGAATTCTTTAAGCGCTTCATCAGCCAAGCCCGAACTCGCTTTTAGCAACATTTGACGGGATTGCAAAGTTAAGCCCGTCAGAGAACAAAAAGCCGGAAGTGACTATTCCTATCATCTGCCCTTCCTTGTTGAGCAGCGGGCTGCCCGAATTCCCTGGGTTCAGCGGAGTATCGGTCTGCATCCAGAAATCACCCAAGCCGTCGTCAAGGTTCCTGTTAAGTGCAGAAACAATGCCCTGAGACGCTGTGAAGTCAAGCGGGAAGTCGCCGAAAAATGGTGAAGGGTTGCCAATAGCCACGACGCGCTCTCCAGCCACGACACTGTCAGAGTTGCCAAGCCGCAGCTTTTTCCCTCCCAGATTTGTGTGAAAGACAGCAAGATCATAAGTGACACTCATCAATGCATCGAGAGGTCCTGTGAAAACCCTGCCATCGCCTGCTGTTACTTCAGCATCGCTGATTTCGCAGTCATAATCCGGGGCAAAGATGTCACAAATCTCTGCGCCAGCGTCAACAACGTGCCTGTTTGTGAGTACGAGCCCTTCATTGTCAACTATTGAGCCGGAGCCGAAGACTGTAAAAATAATCGGAAGATGTGAATAAGGTGTTGTGCCGCTCACAACATAATCCGTGTTCTCCCTTAACCCGCGCTTTGACAGCTTCGCCTTCAACTCTTCCACAGCTATCGCTGACAGGTTCCCGGGCCCTGCAAGCGTAAGGGTTACGTTGTAAGTTATCTTCACAACTGCCGGCAGGGCTTCCTCAACTGTTGAGGAAAAGTCGCTCGCCATAAACTCTGCGCGACCAAGGTCATTCCTCAGCTTCTTCACGCTCTTATCAGTCTTGTCCAGCTTCCTTATCTGGTCGTCAATCCGCTGGTTCTGGCTTGAAAGCCTGCTCTGGATAAGAAGCTCCTGGTTAAGAAGCTCTGACTCAACCATGCCGCGCTGCGCTTCCTGCCGGGCAACTGCATTAAGCCCTGCGGCTGCAGCTTCCTGACGCGCCCTCAGCTGGGATGCGCTTAGCTGCGATGCCAGCTTATCAATGTCCTGCTGCTGCGCATCCATGACTACTGCCGAAATGACAACAGAAATCACAATAGCTGCAAAGCCGATTCCAAGAAAAGCAATAACCGCATCAAGCCTCATGCAAAGCACCTTTTGAACTTTCCCCTGCCATGGCTACTGTGGCAAACGCGGCGCAATATAAAAAGTTTTTGTTTGATACTACTCTAAAATACTAACACTATTAGCTGGTTTGTTGTAGAAACATTTAAATACAATCCTTATCAGGCACAATACCAATGTTGAAAGGGGGTGCTTTGAATGACAGGAATAATTGCCGGACTTGATATCATAACTGTGAGCTTTGCCTCAGGGATAATTGGTCTTCTGTTTGCAGCATACCTCATTTTCAGCGTCCTCAGGCGGGAGCAGGGCACAAAGGAGATGGTTTCCATTGCCCACGCAATACAGGAAGGCGCAGTCGCTTACCTTAACAGGCAGTACAGGACTGTGGCTATAGTCGTGGTTGTTCTGGCTTCTGTCCTGTGGCTTGCGCTCAGCGCAGCTACAGCGATAACGTTTGTTATTGGCGCAGTTCTTTCAGCACTCGCAGGATACATAGGCATGATGATTTCTGTGCAGGCAAACGTGAGGACAGCGAACGCTGCAAAGAAGGGGCTGGGAGAGGCGTTCAAAGTCGCCTTCCACGGAGGAGCGGTAACTGGATTTGCGGTTGTGAGCCTGGGGCTGCTCGGAGTTGCGGCACTCTATTACCATTACAAAGACCCGTTCATGCCCATAGGCTTCGGGTTCGGGGCGAGCCTGATAAGCCTGTTTTCAAGGGTAGGCGGCGGAATATACACAAAAGGGGCGGCTGTTGGCGCTGATTTGGTGGGAAAGATTGAAAAAGGAATACCTGAAGACGACCCAAGAAACCCCGCAGTCATTGCAGACAATGTTGGAGACAATGTTGGAGACTGCGCAGGAATGGCAGCTGACCTGTTTGAAAGCTACACAGTAACCATAATCGCAGCGATGCTGCTGGGGCTTGCCTCACAGGACAAAGTCCTCTACCCGCTGGCACTTGGAGCAGTAGCGATAATAGCATCCATAATCGGAAGCTTTGTTGTGAGGACAAGCAGCAAGGAAAAGATATGGGCAGCTCTGAACAGGGGAATACTTGTCAGCGCACTGCTTGCAGCAGCCGGTTTTTATTTTGTCACAAAGCAGATGTTCAGCGACCTCAAGCTTTTCTACGCAGCGCTTGTAGGAATAGCGGTAACAATAGTCATAGGCTACGTGACTGAATACTACACCTCGCACTCAAGAAGCCCGACAAGAAGCATAGCAGAAGCTGCAAAGACAGGTCCTGCAACAGTAATCATAATGGGGCTGGCGCGGGGAATGGAAAGCACAATAATTCCTGTATTGGCGATTTCAGCAGGAATATTCGCAGCACATTATTTCGCAGGCGTTTACGGAATAGCGATTGCGGCTGTTGCCATGCTCTCAATGACAGGCATAATAGTCAGCGTTGACTCATTTGGGCCAATAACCGACAACGCAGGCGGAATAGCAGAAATGGCGAAGATGCCTGCATCAGTAAGGGAAATAACAGACCCGCTTGACGCAGTAGGCAACACAACAAAAGCAGTAACCAAAGGGTTTGCAATAGGCTCAGCAGCGCTTGCCGCGCTATCTCTTTTCGCAGCTTATCGCGAAGCTGCAAAGCTGACCGCAATAAACCTCTTCGAGCCAAATGTCGTTGTAGGGCTGTTCATCGGCGGGCTGCTGCCATTCATATTCTCATCACTCACAATGAGGGCAGTGGGAAGGTCGGCATTCATGATAGTTGAAGAGGTAAGAAGGCAGTTCCGCGAGATAAAAGGGCTGATGGCAGGAAAGGCAAAGCCAGACTATGCAAGGTGCGTTGACATAAGCACAAAGGCGGCAATAAAGGAGCTTGTC
Organism: Candidatus Woesearchaeota archaeon; assembly: GCA_016188205.1. Taxonomy (GTDB): domain Archaea; phylum Nanobdellota; class Nanobdellia; order Woesearchaeales; family UBA10216; genus JACPIG01. Next base: position 3,745 of record JACPIG010000054.1, on the reverse strand, counting down.
CTGCCGGGAATAATCGCAGTTGCCGCACCGCTCCTGACAGGCTTCATACTAGGGCCTGAAGCGCTCGGCGGCCTGCTTGCAGGAGCAATAATCACAGGGCTGCTGCTTGCCATAACAATGACAACAGGCGGCGCAGCATGGGACAACGCCAAGAAATACATAGAAACAGGAAAGCTCGGCGGAAAAGGCAGCGACGCACACAAGGCAGCAGTTGTCGGGGATACCATAGGCGACCCCTTCAAAGACACAAGCGGGCCAGCCCTAAACCCGCTGATAAAGGTCCTTAACACAATCTCGCTGCTGTCAGCAGGGATGATAGTTGCGTATCACCTGTTGTAACATCTTAATAGCAGCTACCTTTTTATATTCTCATCTTTTCTTTTTTTAATATGCGCATAGAAGACCTAAAAGGAAAAATACCGCAGCAGCTCTACTCAGTTCTGGAGAAGGAAATAACAGAGCTAAGGCCTGCTCAGGAAAAAGCCGTAAATTCAGGGCTGCTTGAGGGAAAAAGCCTGCTGGTGTGCACGCCGACAAGCTCAGGGAAAACCCTGATAGCAGAGCTCGCTGCAATATCCGCGATTCTTGAAAAAGGCAAAAAGGCAGTCTATATTGTGCCGCTGAAAGCGCTTGCAAACGAAAAGTATAATGACTTCAAAAACAGGTATGGGGGCTTTGCAAAGGTTGCGCTGTCAATAGGCGACCTTGACGCAACAGACTCATACCTTGCAGACTATGACCTTATAATAACTGTTTCGGAAAAGCTTGACAGCCTCATAAGGCACTATGCACCGTGGATAAGCATGACCAGCGTTGTTGTCGTGGACGAAATACACCTTATGAACGACCCTGGGCGAGGCCCGACTCTGGAAGTCCTGATAACCATACTAAGGCAGCTGCTCAAAAACGTGCAGCTCGTAGCCCTTTCCGCCACCATCGGGAACCCTGAAGAGCTCGCAGAATGGCTTGGCGCAGAGCTTGTCCTTGACGACTGGAGGCCTGTGAAGCTGAGGAAAGGCATATACCTTGACGGCGAAGTGGAGTTTGGGGACTAAATATTAATTTTATATAAATTATCAATTTCCCAGCGAAAGATTTAAATAATAGCCGAATAACTCTCCAAAGCAATGACCCGGAAAACCATTGGCAGGAAAACAAACGCTTTCAAAGCAAAACCTTCTATCGCAGTTGCGGGTCTGGTCATTGTTTTGAGCCTTGCCCTTGTGGCATAGGCTCTCCTACCTTCTTCCCAAGGCGCACACGGAATGGCTTGGGAAAGGGGGCTATAAAAAGCAGGAAGGAATTGCCAACCAGGAATTGCAAAAATGTCAAAAGGACCTTTGAACGGCATCGGGACAAATAACCCTGTTCTTGAAGAGATAGTAGTTTCCGGTAAAGGCAGCCAAAGAAGAACATATCGCTGGTATGACGCGCCACAGCACTATATGACGGGTCAGGAAAGAGAAGACTACGCATTGGAAGGGAATACAAGATGTTTTGATGCTTTGACAGCTTCTGCAAGAAAGATTATCGATGCCTGGAAGCCCTCCTTTGAACTTACGTACACGGACAGGAAAGGCTTTTTAAGACACCCCTATATGGTTGGCACCCGGCACAATACAGAAACCGGCAACGAAACACCATTCGGATGCATCTACCACAGCTATTTTTCCGGTGATGAAAGAAGAAACGGCAGGCGTGTTCCTGTTTTCCATATAGTTGTTTTACCTCAGCTAAGGCAGGGGGGCCTGGGCTCTGAGTTTTTAGGCACTTACACGGGCATTGCAGAAAGAAAATATGATGGAGTCCTATGTGAATTCGATAATGATGAAATCCATAAAAGGACTGGCTCCTTGGAATTTTTTGCAAAAAACGGCTTTGAGGTGGCGCTTGACAGAGGCGGCAGTGTTTACATTGCCCGGCTCATGTTCAGATAAAATGGCATCACGAAGTCATACACGAGGGTCAAGTGGACCGCCTGAGCTGGACGTTGCCCAGGCAGCACTGATGCTTGGCCTGGTAATGCGGAATGCTTTTGGAACAGAGCATGGCAACGGCAACGGCCACAGGCCTGACCCAGAAAATGGAGATGGATACACCCTGCTTCTTGAAAGCCTTGGACACAGAACAAGCAGAAGGTACATAACAAGCTATGCGCCGCTAAACCTGGACACGCTTCCGCAGGATGCATTGAAACAGCTAAGCGTTATTGTGTGGCGAGAAATCCGTTCAATAGAAGCACAAATATCCGGGCTTGAAACAACTATCAAACATGCGGAACTTAACGGGCACAAACAACCTGTCACGGGTGTAAGAACTTTTCGGGAGGAACTAAGCAGCCAGGCACTTGTCCGCGCCGATTATCTTGATGTGTATTGCCATCTGCAGAGGGCGTTGCGGCATGGAAACAATGCGTATTGATTATAAATTACTGAAGGCGATGCTAATAGAAACCGCCGAAAGAAACATGGCGCTTCTGGCATCTGCCCCTGATTCTGACATAGACGGGCTTTCACCCCAGATTGTCGCACTGAAATTCGCGGGGTTTTACAGCGGTGATGAAACTTCCAGGTGCATTTATGCCGGGAAGGCGAGGATGACTTTCGGGGACCTGTCCTTACTCGTAGCAAGCCCCCTGCTCGCTGAGCCAGCCAATGGAGGACTTCTGGACGTCATTAACATGTCAAGGGCTGCGTACGTTATTAATCTGGGGAACAAAAACACGGGCATTTTACACTATGACACGGGAAAAAATGCGGCTAATGAGCGCTTAAAACGTGCATACTGCCGAATTGGATCGCTCATTGTCGGCTATTTTAACTCCCTTTGCTGGACTGGCTCGGCCGAACCGCCTTAACCGATTTGGCATTGTTGGCATCGCTACTCCAGCCCAAGCCCCTCAACAACCATTCGCGGCTCAAACTCCTTCAAATCGTCATATCCCTGTCCCGTGCCCATGTAGATTATCGGCTTCTTTGTGACGTAAGAAACAGAAACAGCAGCGCCTCCTTTCTCGTCAACATCCGCCTTGGCAAGGATTATAGCGTCAATGCCCACTGCATTGTTGAACTCCCTTGCCTGGTTAACGCAGTCATTGCCGGTGATTGCTTCTCCGACGAAAACCTTCATGTCCGGCTTTGAAACCCTCACTATCTTCTTCATCTCATCCATAAGGTTGGAGTTGCTATGAAGCCTGCCGGCAGTGTCTATGAGCACTGCATCAGTTCCATGCGCCTCAGCATATTTTATCGCGTCAAACGCGACAGCAGCAGGGTCAGAGCCGTAATCATGCTTTACAAGTTTTATTCCAAGCTTGTCAGCGTGCTGCTGAAGCTGCTCAATGCTCGCCGCCCTGAAAGTGTCAGAGGCGGCAAGCACAACCTTCAGCTTCCTGCCCATCAGCAGCCGTGCAACCTTCGCAATCGTGGTTGTCTTGCCAGAGCCGTTTATGCCGACAAACAGAATAACAAAGGGCTTTTTCTTCCCGGCACTCACAACAAGGTCAACCGGCTCTGCATCAAACAAGCCCATTACGCTTCTGCCCAGCGCAGACTTGACAGCAGCAGCAACCTTTGCCCTCGGAAGCGGCTTGTCAACCAGCTCGCCCTCCAAATCAGCCTTTATCTTCTCAATCACTTCCAGGGCAACGTTGTTCTCAAGCAGCAGGACTTCCATGTCCCAGAAAAGCTCGTGGAATTTTTCCCCTGAAATCCTTGTTGTTGTTATTTTTTCCTTAATAGAAGCG
>JACPIG010000053.1 GCA_016188205.1 Candidatus Woesearchaeota archaeon | reverse complement strand
TGCTGCATCAGTTCTTCAAGGTATTTTTTTTCCTTTTCCTTTATTGCGTATATGCTTTTCAGTTCCTCTGCCAGGATAAGAATTGCTTTTGTGTCATCGCTGCCCAGGTCTGCGCCCATGCTTTTGTCCTCGTTGATTCCTATGCTTCCAAGAAGCTCGGCTCTGCTTTTGCCTGTTACAAACTCGGCAAACCTTTCATGGTCCTCAACTGCCCTTGAGAATTCGGGATTGTACAGCTCATACCATTCCCTGAGCCTTTTTGCAATGAGGTTTGCTGCCCTGTTGAGGTCTTCTACGGCTTCGGATGAGTGTATTATCAGCCAGTCCCTGCCTACGGCGTTTTTCAGCTTTTTCTTTGTTATCTCTATGCTGTTCTCGTGCAGGTTTTCAAGCCCTGCAGCTTCTGATGCTTTTTGAAGTTTCACTAAGTCCTGTGTTAAAACCACGTTTTGCAGCTTTTCCTTCTTGAAGCCGAGCAGGAATATCTTTTCCCCTTTGTGGTTTCCTATCCGCTCTATCAGTTCCTTTTCCTCTTCAAGCCACTCATTCTTCTCAAGCGCAAGGCATTTCTCTGTCAGCTCGTTCTTGCTGAAAAGCCGTTTATCAATCAGGTTCATGTTGCTATCAAACAGGTATATGCCTGAGTGGTTCGGGTATATTATTGCCATGGCAAAGGGCAATTTCGGGATATTAATAAAGGTTTGTGCAATGCGGCAATGTCAAGTTGTGTGTGTTGAAGTTTTGTCTCAGTTAGAACAAGCGAGTGCAAGCAACAATGCTGGCGAAGCTGGGGTTGCCCCCTTCGGGGTGCTGAGAGCTTTTGCCGCAGCAAAAGCGTCCAGCCATTGTTGTTGCTTGCACTATCAGAAAATTTCCCACTTAACTTGACTTCACCGTGCAATGCTTGCAGTTCTTCGTCACATTTTTATAACTGCTTTAATTCCCCATAGGCATGGACTATTCGCGCCAGATGCTTCTTGGGCATGTGGGAAAGGAGGGTCAGGAAAAGCTTAGTAAAAGCTCTGTCGCAATTGTAGGTGTGGGCGCTATTGGCTGCATGGCTTCAGAGCTTCTTGCGAGGTCAGGCATAGGAAAGCTGGTGCTCATAGACAGGGATGTTGTTGACGAGTCAAACATCCAGAGGCAAACGCTTTTCACAGAAGCCGATATCGGGAAGGCAAAGGCAGCACAGGCAAAAGCAGCTCTTGAAAAAATCAATCCTGAAGTAAGCGTAACGGCACATGTTGCTGATTTGGACTATGAAAATGCAGGCGTGCTTAATTCAAACTTGGTTCTTGACTGCACAGACAACATGGAAGCAAGGTTTCTCATAAACGAATACTGCGTGAAGAACAGGATTCCATGGATACATTCAGCTGCCATAAGGACTTCAGGAACTGTTATTGCATTCCCTCAGGAAGCTTCAATGCCGTGCTTCAGGTGCATATTTTCAGGCCAGGGACAGTCAGAAACCTGCGACACAGCTGGAGTCAGCAATTCAATAACCGCTGCAATTGCTGCAATTCAGGTAAGCGAAGCTATTAAGCTGCTTCTCGGCATGCAAGTTGAGCAGAAAATGGTAAGGCTTGACTTGATGTCCAATGAGCTTCTTAAGCTGTCTATGAAAAAAAGCAGCAGCTGCCCTGTCTGCATCGGCGTTTATGATTATCTTTCAGGAAAAAAGGGCTCAACAGCTGTAAAGCTCTGCGGCACTGGCAGCTACCAGATAAAAGGGAAAAGGATTGATTTGCAGCTTCTGAAGCAGGCAATGGAAAAGTCAGCTGGTGAAATTGGCGCAATGGATGTAAAGGACTTCGGCTGCTGCCTCAGCTTTGGCAGCATAACGATATTCTCTGACGGCAGGGCTTTGGTCAAGGCAGAAGACGAAGCCGGAGCAAGGGCTAAGTATGCGAGGGTTGTTGGGTAGCCAAGAAAAACAATTATATATTACCCCTTATCCTGTTTGCTCAAATGCTGGATGAGAATGATTACGCCGCAATAATGTCCGAGCTTAACTGCGAAAGGCCTCTTTTCTTCATGCATGACGACCCTGACGGGCTTGCTTCATTTCTTCTCCTTTACAGGCACTGCAGGAAAGGGAATGGAGTTCTGGTCAAGACAGCTCCTGTTGTTGACGCCAGGTATTTAAGGAAGGTTGACGAGTATAGCCCTGACAAGATTTTTGTTGTTGACGTTGCTGTTGTTGAGCAGGAGTTCATTGACAAGGCAAAAGTTCCTGTTGTCTGGATTGACCATCATGAGCCTTTGAAGCGCAGTAATGCGGTCTATTTTAATCCGCGTGTAAAGACAAAAAGCGCGTATTTCCCGGCAACGTATATATGTTACAGGGCTGTGAAGCAGGACTTGTGGATTGCAATGGTCGGCTGTGTTGGTGACTGGTTCCTGCCTGAGTTTTCTGACGAGTTTGCGGAGCAGTATCCTGACCTGCTTGACAGGGGCATAAAAAACCCTGATGATGCATTGTTCAAGTCTAAGCTTGGAGTTCTGGTCAGGCTTTTTTCCTTTGTGCTGAAGGGAAAAACAACCGATGCGATGAAGTGCGTCAGGATTCTTACAAGGGTAAAGAGCCCTTACGACATACTTATGCAGAGGACTCCTGATGGTAGGTTTCTTTACAGGCGCTATGAGAAGTTCAACTCTCAGTATCAGAAGCTTCTTTCAGAAGCTCTTTCAGGTATAGGCAAGGATAAGCTCTTTGTCTTTGCATACAGCAACCAGACGAGCTTTTCAAGCGACTTGGCGAATGACATTCTTTACCGCTACCCTGACAAGTTCATAATTATCGGCAGGGAAAAGGATGACGAAATAAGGATGAGTCTTCGCGCCCGTGACGTTATGGTCCTGCCCAGGCTCAAAAAGGCGCTTGAAGGCGTTGACGGCTATGGCGGCGGGCATGAGTATGCCTGCGGTGCCAATGTGAAGAAGAAGGACTTCGCAAGGTTTGTTGATGCGCTTAAGGCGCAGCTTTGAGGATTATAGAACGCTTCTGGTCATATAATGTGTGGCACATTTTCTCCAATCTCATTTAGTTAATGCTGATGATTGTATTCTCCAGATAAAATTAATTGTCTGGCTTCAGAAGCGTTGCGAGGCTGTGAATCCGGTTTTTCATCTGCGTAAACTGCATTGCCAGTTAAGCTCAAAGAAATATATCCATTTTCATTCATCAAGCCCCGAAACAAACCCCGTCCGCAAGTGCAGGCATAGAATTTTTTGAAACTTGTGGATGCGCCCAGGCAATAAGCATAATTATGGACGCCGCCCGGCACCATTTCGCTCGCCCCGGCTTTTTTCCACGTAGCCCCGCCATCATTCGTTTCCACCACATTTTCCCCATGATGCCCAACTACCAGATGGTCCGGATTTTTTGGATCAATCAGGATATTTTCATAATTGGGCAGGTGGCCGAAATTATAGAGCCAGCCCAGAAAGTCTTCTTCTTTCTCTCCGCCTTCATAATTTCGAATTCCGGCAGTAAGCTCTTTCCATGTCGCTCCGCCGTCCTTGCTTTGAAAGATCCCTCCGTATTTTCCTGATATCTGTTCTTCTGAAGAAAGCTGTCCAAAGAAAGTATTGGAAGATGCAACGATTATAGTTGGGTCAGTTGGAGACATGGTTAGCCGGTAAGTATACTTGAGCTTGTCAGTTCCCAGAGGGGTAAAATGACTTCCTCCGTCGATGCTCTTGAATACTCCTTCACCTAACGCTGATGCATAGACTATTTTTGGATCAAGGGGGTTGAATATAATCGAATAGACTGCAAAGTTTCCGATTCCTGGTGCCCTGGTCCAGCTTTCTCCGCCATCACGTGATTCCCAGAGCCCTTCGCCGGGAGGTTCTTCTGCAACTTGGGCTGCAACTCCCGCCAGGACATGATTGCTATCGCCGGGATCAATCGCGAGTGATTTGATAAAGCTTTGTTCATTTTTCCCCGGTCGGCTTTTGTCCGTAAATGTACTTCCTTCTTTGGAAACACGGCCAACTGCAAATCGCTCACCACCAATATATACCATGGTAAAGTCGTGGGGATATGGCTGCAGGGTAAGGACAGAATAATCAGCGGCGACGCGGCGATAGCCTTTTCCACCATTTTTGGACCAGTAAAAGCCAAGACGATCCCAGGTTCCGACATATATTTCGTTTTCGTCTTCTGGATTTACGTACACTTCTCGCGTCGCAACGGAAATCATGCCTTTGTTTAATTCCTCAAAAGTGTTTCCTTGATCAGAAGAGGCGTACACACCATTGCCTCCGGCACCCGCATAAATTTTGGAATTAAAATTTACAATTTCCCCGATGGAATCTTGAGGCAGACCCAGTGATGCCATTTTCTGAAATGAATTGCCGTCAGTAGAAATCCAAAGTTTGGGATCGGGATTCCACGTTCCCGCATAGAGTGTGATTCCATCTGTCCCTAAGCCAGTCACCTGCTCCAGCCCCGGCACTTTTTCCCAGGATAATCCATCTGGAGCCAGTTTATACAGCTTACCACCCATACGGACATTGAATTGCAATAGTGATCCTTGCAAGTATAATCTATTCTTAAAGATTACAAAACGGGCAGTTTTCAGGTCATGGAGACCTTGGTTAAACTTTGTCCAGCTCTTGCCTTTGTCAGAGGAAACGAAAACCCCATCTTCACGCGTGGCCAGATACATTTTGGAATTAAAGAAAATGAGATGATTAAAATCATAATGCTTGTCAAAGGTGAAGCGTTTTTCCCAGTTGTCTCCTCCATCCGTGGAAACGATGAGCATGCTGGTTTGATCGTGAGTATGGCCCGGCACATACACTATCTTGGGATTGTCTGGATCGAGCGCCAAAGTGTGCGAGTTGAAATTGGGCGATCCGATATCTCTGATTACTTTAGCGCATAAACCCTGCCAACTTGCACCTTTATCACTTGTTTTTGCCACACAGCCAATCATTTCTGGGACATAAACGATGTTATCATTGCTTGAATCAGGTACAATATCAAAAGCACGCACTTCTGGAATGCCGTACCCAACGGCAATTTGTTTCCATGAATCATCCGGTTGTAGTTCATATATCCCTCCTGAATACAACGAAGCCCAAATAGTTCCGGCATGGGGAATCATTCTAATTACTACTCCGCCAAGCGGTCCGGATGTTTGCTTCCAACCAGAGGGATCTTTGTCTGGCGCAAGATCAAATGCTAAATCCTCTTTTTGTTTCTCTTCTTCACTTTGAGCAGTTTTAGAGTCTGGTTTTGGAGATGTTCCTTCGCTATTAATTGGAGAAGCTTCTGAAGGGGAATTTTGTCCTATAGTTTCTTCTTGAAGATCATTGGTTCCTGCAATGACATGAATCTCGCTCACTACAAACTCACTTTCTTCTGCAGTCTCAAAGGCTAATGTTCCCGTCGTGAGGGGCTGTGTATCGGTGAAGGAAAGCACGCGCTGCCCATCCACCCGGACGATAATTTGCGGACCCACTGTTTTTATTTCTACGAGATGGGGAGTAGTGCCGCTCCAATCAGTTCCTGCCGGCAGCGAAACCTGAGTCAGTTCTTGAATATCGGCATTATCCCCTGACTGCTTTTGAAGAATTAATTCGGTGCCATCTGAAATAGAGAGAATATAACGGGATAATCCAGTCTCTGCCGGATTATTTTTCACATTAATGTTGATGCTGCCTTTTTGGCGCTGCACGGTAAACCGCATCAGACTATCGCCATTAAGATTTTTGATAAGAGTGGCCCAAGTATGCCCCACTCCTTTAAATGTGAGGGGGTTGGTGTTAGTAATGCTCCAGCCTTTATCAAGAGCCCAATCAGTGGGCATAGTTTTGTTTAAAGTGAGGCTGGCAGATGGAGGAAGCTGATAGGCATTATTTTTTGAAGAATTATTTATTTCAGGAGAAGAACATGAGACTAACAGCAAAGCAGCTATAATTACAACACCGGCAAGAGTGCACCTCCTTTCTGTACCCATTATTCAAACCTCTCTATATCAGGTCGTTTTTTACCTGCTTTTCTTCTTCTGCTCGTTATAGTATTGTTCAACCATGCTTAGCGTGCTCGCATCCTTTGCTCCTTTGTCGTCCCTCAGCCGCAGGACTCTTGGAAACCTTAATGCGTAGCCTGAGTCGTATGTCGGGCTTTTCTGTATCTCCTCATACGCAACTTCTATGACTATTCTCGGCTTCACATATGCCTCTTTTCCTTCCTCTTTTGTTATCAGCGGCTTTAGCAGCTTTGTCATTTCCTCAAAGCTTAGCCCTTCTTCCGGTTTTTCCTTGAGCCCGGTGGAAACCTTTCCGACTTCCAGAAGCTTCTCGGCTTTTCTGCACGCCACTGTGTAGCTGCTGAGCCATTTGCTTCTTTTCCCTTCTCCCCATTCTGCCTTGACTATGGTGAGGTCAAGGTTTTCCATTGTGCGCTTGTACTTGAGCATGTATCCGACTCTTGCCCCTGGCTTGTATGGCGCTTTAAGGTTTTTGAGCATGAGCCCTTCGTTGCCTTTCTCCCTGGCTTCTTCAAACATTTTTTCTATGC
>JACPIG010000008.1 GCA_016188205.1 Candidatus Woesearchaeota archaeon | reverse complement strand
AATACAGGTAGTTTTGAACGCCTATCTTTGCTCCTATATCCATCGCATACCTTATGAGCGTGGGTATTTCCTCGTCGTTGTATCCGGGCAGCCAGACTGGGGCTATGAGCAGTTCCATCTTCTTTGCCGCATGCTCTGCCATCTTTTTTATCCTTTCTATCCTGTAAAGCCCCCAGCCTGCAACAACCTTTGCCTTTTTCTCGTCAATCGCGTTCAGTGACAGGTTAAGCCTTTTTAGCCCTGCCTCGGCAAGCTGGTCTATGTATTCTTCGTCAAGCACGCTTCCGTTGCTGTTCATCACCACTGCCCTTACGTTTTCAATTGACTTCAGGCCCCTTATCAGCCCGGGCAGCTTTCCGTAAAGCGTTGGCTCGCCCTGTGAATTAATGTACGCCTCTACTTCGCATTCCTTGACCGCAGCCAGTTTTCTAAATTCCTCAACAAGGTAGTCCTTCTCAACCACTATCTCTGCGGTTTTGCCTGTTGACAGCCCTTCATCCACGCTGCAGTATATGCAGTTCTCGTTGCATCCGGTAAGCGGCTTCACCTCTATTATGTTCGTGTTCCTGTCTATAAGTCCAAAAGCGTTGCTTCCTATAAGGGGGATTCCTGAGTAGCGGTGCACGTAAAAAGCCGGCTTTTTTGTTACCTTGCTCCTGAGGCTTGCCAGCCCGTAATCCAGCAGGGCGTTGAACTTGTTCCTTGCTGCCTTTTCAGTCGTGTTCAGGAATGTTATAGCGTTTTTCTGCAGCTCAAAATCACCTATTCTTTGCAGCGCCTGCCTTTCCAGGTCAAAATAGAAGTTCCTGAGGAAGCTTACCCGTATGGTTTCCTGCATGTCCTCAAACTCCAGGTCTTCAAACCTGAGCTCGGCATTTCCGCTTACCTGCTTCAGCTCCATAGGCGCTGTGATTCTGCGAAGGGTTAAATAGTTTTTGGTAAGGTTAATAGTAAATCGCTTTAATTTTGAAACATTATTTGCGATTTACTAAATCAAAACATCTTTCCTATTATGTTCGTCTTTATCCATTCCCAGGGGCGTGCCTGATAAACGTGAAGGAAGTATTCGTGCCCGAGCTTGAACGGCAGCATTATCAGCAGGATTATTGCCAGCTTTTTGGGTGTCAGCTTGAATTTGGGCATTGGGCATGTATTTGTTGCGCACTTCCCATAAGAAGAACCACCACACGAACAGGTTCGGGAAGACAAAAAGCAGCTGCCTTATGTGCGTTATCTCCAGCGTTGCAACTCCTATTGCCCTGTAGGCGAACAGCGATATGCTTGTCCATTTTGCCAGCTTTTCCTTCCATCTCAGCGACACAATCATCATGAACAGCAGGAAATAAATGTCAAGCGCCTTGTCCAGCTCTGTGTAGTGCTGAAGGTAAAAGTTGGCTGTGTTGTTCGGGTCCAGAACAGTTATTATGACAACATCCAGAGTGTCAGCGATTACCGCTGCAAGCCCGCCCCAAAGAGGCCAGCGGAAGATTGAAAACGGAACAAGCAGCCTTATCAGGATTACTGCCAGTGCGCTTATGCCTATGCCAAGAAGCTCCGTCATCCTGCCCTTTTCTGCAGAGCGGCTTTAATAATGTTTCTTATGGTTTTATTTTATTGCCCTGTTTCCCAGAATTCATATGCCCGGTTCCAAGTGTCAAAAGGACCTCTCAGGTCATAACCGAATGGGTCAAGGTCTCTCCGCATTCTCTCCACGACATAAGGAGAAATAAGGCGTTCTTCAAGTCCAGCAAACCTTGCAGCATCTTTAGAGGGCATTAATGAGCTGACTCGCACATTATGTCTCTGAAAAATTCTCTGCACATGTGGAGATTCAACTCCAAGAGTTGCTGCTATGCTTTTTTCATCACCTTGTGGCGCTTCCTTTCTTGTTAATACGTACTGCATGCATCATGGTAGCAGATGCATCTTTTTAAATTTTTGCTTCATCACCGGTTTTCCGCAACATTTTAAAAACCCTGAGTAACTGCTGTGGTCATGGGCACAGTTATTAGGGGTGCGGATAGCACTGTGAGCACAGTGAGCAATGTGGGCAAGCTGGGCAATGTTTCCTTGTGGCTCGTGTTTGCATTGCTCAGCTTGGCTTTCTTTGCCCTTGAAGCAACCCATTTCCGCTATTCGGTCAGTGACGAGAACACTTACATCTACATGGCAAAAGCTGTTTCTGGGGGACAGCTTCCTTACAGGGATTTCTTCCTTGCGCATCCTCCGCTGAACATACTATTCCTGGCGCTGGTTTATGCTGTGTTCGGGTTTAACCTGTTTGTGCTTAAGGCAACCTCGCCTTTGCTGATAATCCTTGCCGAAGCGTTCATGTTTAAGCTTGTCAGGGACAAGGCTGGCGGCAGCGAGGCGGTTATCGCAGCAGCACTTTTCTACTTTTCCTATGATGTGCTTAGGTTCAGCACGTTTGCCACTTGGATTTCCCTGTCAGTAGCGCTTATAGTCATCAGTATCTTTTTTGCCCTGAACAAAAGGCATATTGTTGCCGGTGTGATTATGGCTGCGGCATGCCTTACAGGGCTTTTCTCCTTGTTCGGCGCCTTGGCAGTCATGGCTTACCTTTTTGTTGCTGACAGGAAGGGGCTTGTGAAATTTGCGGCTTCTTTTTTGGCTGTTTTTCTGGCAGCGAACATAGTCCTGCTGCTGCTGTTCAAAGGCAGCTACTTTGAGTCTGTTTATTATTACCCATTGGCTGGCTTTGCCCTGCTTTTCCTTTTTGCTCGGAGCAGGCTGAAGCACTTGTTTGTGCTTTCAGGACTCATGGTTGCTTCCTACGCCTTTGCCCTGGCGTTCCTTCTGGGAAAGGTTTTTGTTTACTATTTCCTGCCTTTGATTCCTTGCCTTGCCATAATCGGCGCTCATGGCGCTTCTGGCATGGCTGAGAGGGCAGTCAATAGGAGGAGCCAGGCAGTTGCGTTTGTCGCCGCTGCCATAATGTTGTCAGCCGCGTTCAGCGGCTACTATTTCTGGTCAAACTCGTTCCAGGACTTTGAGGGCGCTGAAAAGATAGCTGATTACATAAAATTCAATTCAATTCCTTCTGACACGATTTTTGGCGATGACTCAATAACGCCTTTGCTCGCCATGCTATCAGAAAGAAAGATAGCGTTCAACATGATTGACAGCAACAGCCTGAGGTGGCGCTCAGGGCTTCTCAATATTAATGACACAATAGCCCAGATAAAGCAGCAGCGTGTCAGGTTTGTGATTGAGCGCAGGCTTAATGACGGCAGGGGCAGTTTCATCTACGGGCCTGCATACATAGACAGGTTCAAGGCGTTTCTCCACAGCGACTGCATTACTGAGGCGAATTTCAGCACTGCGTGGGGAAGGTATTACAAGGAATACTACATTTATGACTGCAGGAGTGGATGAGGGCTTAGAATGGAAACAGAATCGTTTGGCGCTTTCTGCATCATGGCAACTGGGCGCAGTGCTCTTGGCATTGCAGGGCAGGATGTTCCATACTGTTCATTGCTTGCAGTTCCTTTGCAGCAGGGAGTGTATGAGGAGCCTGGCGCGTTTCCTTTAAGGGAGCAACTGCGCAGAGAGGGCTGCCCTTACCTGTCGCCTGAGCTTAGCAATATCGTCATTGCCATGCACTCTGCCGCATATAAAGGTGTTGGGCTTAATGAGGGCGCGCTTGTTTCTGCGCCTTTGTGCAGGAACCTTGAGCTTCTGAGGGCTTACGGGCAGCCATAAATCATAAAGTCTTTAAACAAGCAAGGCACAACTTACTTCAGGTAACGATATGGAATTTAGATGTTGGCTCAGTCTAACAGTTAAGAGCAGTTGTGCATGAGGAAATCGGCGTGATAAGGGTCCTTATAGTGCTTTACTGGTTTGCAATTGCTTTCAAGAAACTGCTGAGTTTCCTCAAGGCTTCCTACCCCGTATAAAGGCCTTGTTATGACGAATTTTGCCCCGCCGCCCTTAATGCCCTTCACCATTTCAAGCTCCTGGCTCAGGTTTCTCACGCCTGAAAGGTAGACAAGCTCGTTTGTGTCAGCTATGTTGTTCATAAGTTTCCTGCCTGAGAAAAGCGCAACAAGAGGGGCAGAGGTTGCATCCCCGAAAATTGTGTCATTTGGCTGCGTGTTTTCCCTTACAAACCCGGCCATTTCCTTTGCAGTCTCAAAGTTTGCGAAGTCAAACGTCCATAAGTGGCTGGCTATGTATGCTGCGTTAATTACGGTAATTGCAGCAACCGCTATTACTGCGAGCTTCTGGTAATTAATCTTTTTGAGCAGCGCATCCACGTTTGCTCCTGCAATTACGGCAAGGAAAGGAATGGCAACCACAAAGTAGAAGCCGAATATCTTGTTGAGCTGTGTAAGGAGAATAAGATAAGCGGCTGCGCACCCCGCGAACAGCAGAAGTTTTTTGTTCCATGCAAGGAAGGCTATTGCTGCGGCTCCAATAAGCAGCGCATTTGCAGTTATGAAGCTGGGGAACAGCTCTGCTGTCCTTCCTTCAACAGCCGGCTTGAGAAGATGGAACTTGTAGACAGAAACGACGAAGTTTGGCGACAGCAGCATCAGGGCAAGGTTTGCTGTTCCGAAAACAGCTGCAAAGCCTGCTACAGTCTTGGCAAAACTTTTGAAGTTTTTCAGCAGCAGGAAGCCAATAAGGACTGCTGCAGGTATCAATGCAAGAAGCCTTGTCATTCCTGCAAGCCCAAAAAGAAGCCCTGACAGCAGCGGTTTCCTGTTCATATAGTAGAATCCGAGCATCAGGAACATCACAGCTATGTTCAGCCCCAAGAAATAAGTTGCCTCAAGCATTATTGTGTGGCTGGAAAGGAAAAATGCAGCTGCGAGGACTGCTGCCTGCTCGCCGAAATTACGTTTCGCTACAAGATAAACCATCAGTGCAGATATTATTGTTGCTGCAAGAGGCAGCAGCTTCAGCAAAAAGAGGCTGAACCCAAGTAGTTTGAACACCACAGCGCCAAAAGCCAGTTCAAGCGGCGGGTGCGCGTAGAAGAAGTCCCTGTATGGCAGCTGTCCGTCAGCAACGAGGCTGCTCATATAAAAATACAGGTTCTCGTCGCTGTTATCATAGTGAAACAGCCCCCTGAACTCTATGGCTGTGAATAATATTATTGCTGCTGCCAGAATCAGCAAGGCTGCGGTGCTGGCTTTGTTCTGCGGTTTCATTTGCCAATCTGGTACTTTCCTATTCCTGCATCGTCAAAACAATGCGGCAAGGAAGCTGCATGAAACACAAAATGAAGCGCTTCGGTGGCAAGTATTTCCAGCGGAGTGAGTGCGACTGCTGCTATGGCTTCAAGTGCGACTCCTTTTGTTTCAGCCAGCGCATACATGTGCTTACGTATGCCTATTAAACCGCTTGCCGCAGCATATTCAAGAGCTATTCTATACCACTCTTTTGGAAAAGAGAAATCAAGTGATGCAATTACTTCGTGAAAATACGTGCGCAAAGCCCCTTCGTCCCCTTTGAAGTAAAAAGTCATTCAAACCCCTCCTTGTTGTTTTCCGTCATTTTCCTTCTTCATAAGTGACCTTAGAAGTGCGCTCTTGTCCAGAAGCTCGGTTTTTTTGGGGTGGTTGCGCCTTGCTGCCTCTTCATAGGCAATTGCGGCTGCTTCATAGTCGCCGAGCTTTTCCTGCAGGAAGCCGATGTTGTAGAAAGTTGACGGCTCTGGCCTTATCTTCAGGGATTCGCCGAAGCTGTCAAGGGCTTTTTTGTATTCACCTGTCTGCGCGTATGATGCGGCAAGGTCGTTATGCACAAAGGCGTTCCTGTTGTTGAGCTGTATTGACTTCTCAAAGCAGCTTATTGCCTTTTCGTAGTCATCCCTGAACCTGTAGTAGGCTATGCCTATGTGGTGGTATGTCTTTGCCTTGTCAGTATACTTGTTCAGCCCTTTTTCCAGCAGCTCAGCATACTTTAGCTGCTTTTCCCTGAAAACATCCGCTCCTTTCAGCTCCTGATAATGGTAAATAGGCACTTCGCTCATGCCTATCCTTGCTTTTATCTTTGCAAGCGAGGCGTCTATTGTCTCATGCACAAACCCTTCAAAATTTATGCCTTTGCCTGTTCTGAACATCCTGAATATGAAGGATGGATAGAATCCTTTGAAGCCCTTTCTTGCCTCAGGCGAAAAGCCAAATGCCCTGGTATTGCTAAAGTTTTTCTGGACAAACATGTATGCGTCATTCCCAAGCTCTGCCATCTGCCTGAGCTTGGGCGCCTGCTCCTTGAGTATTTCCTCGTCTGCGTCAAGCACCAATGCCCAGTCAGAAGTTGCCTCTTTGAGCCCGAAATTTCGGGCAGAACTGAAGTCATCATTCCACTTGAAGTGCAGAACCTTTGCCCCCAGTTCCTTTGCAATAGCTGCTGTGCTGTCTTTTGAGCCGGTGTCAACCACTATTATCTCGTCAACAACGTCCTTTACGCTCTCTATGGCGCTGGCTATGAATGCTTCCTCATCCCTTGCTATCATTGAGAGGGTTATGGTTGCCATCTTTGGGAAAATCCTTCTTTAAGCTATAAATAATTTGTGTCGATAAAGAATTAGGACTGCCGCTACTGCCATCACGCTCACCAAGCTTATCACCAGCCCAATATAGAAGCTCTTTGGCGAGTAGCTGAACTCCACTTTGTCATCGGAAGGCGTTACTTCTGTTGCCACAAGCCCATTATAAGGTGCGGCTTCTTGTTGCCTGCCATCCCTGCCATCCACCTTTGCCTTCCAGCCGGGCATGTAGTTCTGGTTGTAGACAAGCGTGCCGTTTGCCGAAGGGCTCAGCTCAATAGAAACCTTGTTTGGCGTGAAGCTGCTTATGTTGAATGTCTGGTTGGTTTCTGCAATGTAAGCGTTGCCTATGAATGGGGCGTATGGCTCTCCTGTGTCAAAGAACTGCGGCAGCGCCCTTATCCTCGGGTGAACTCTTTCATAGCAGTTCACAGTGCCTATGTTCTGCAGCATATTTGGGTATTGGCTTTGGTATTTGCTTAGCGAGAGCATCTGCACGTAGTCTGTGTATTCATTCGTGCTTATGTCAAGCGGCTCTGCCTGGAAAGCGCTGCCAAGCCCTGGCATTGATACGAGTGCCAGGTCTATGAGCACAAGCGCGAGCAGCCCTGCAACGACATACCGGTTGTTGACTGGCTTTATGTCGCTCAGCGCCTTTGCTCCCAGAAGCGCAGAGCAGAAGGCAAACATTATGAGCAGCCGTGAAGGCCCGTGGAGGGCGCCGGCAATGGGAAGCTGCCTTAATATGTTCCATATTGGCAAAGGTGAGAACTCTCCAAGGCTCAGGGCAAGGAAGAATGCAGCGAGCACCAGCAGCTTCCAGTTTTTCCTGTAGCTTATGGCGGCTATTAATGCCAGCAGCAAGGGTATTATGCCAATGTATGCCGAGTATTCGTGCCAGCCCCATGCCACTTTGCCTGTAAGCGTTGCTTCTGTCAGCTTATCAGGGTCGCTTATCAGCGCCCTGCCTGTCTGCGCATCGTTCTGGCTTATGTCCTGGTTTCTTGACAGCAGCCCTTTAAGCGTGTATCCGAAGCTGTTGTACTGGGTTGTGGGGTTTTCAAGCCCGGATGTGAATTCCAGCATGGGCAGGAGCTTTACTGCTGAGAACAGCGCTGCAAGCGCAAAAATTCCAGCCACTATTATTATCGGCTTCAGCTTCTGCTGCTGAACAGAGTCAAAAAGCGCGTATATGCCTATGAACATTGCTGTGAAGTAGAGCGGGTAAACAGCTCCTGAAAGGAGCATCACTGCCAGTGTTGCTGCTGATAGCAGGGCAAAACCAGCTTTTTCCCTGGCGTGCAGGTAAAAAAGCACTGCCCACGGCATCAATGCAAAGGGGAAGAATGTTGTGTGCCCTACAACTACTCTGGCAGAATACCAGCTGCTGAGCATGAACACGGCAGCTGCAAAGTAGGAGGGCAGTATCTTTGCCCCAAGCTTCCTGGCAAGCAGGAACATTCCAAACAGGCCCAACACAAGGTATACGAGTGCTTCAAGCTTCAGCCCGGCAACTGTGCCAAACACGAGTACGAACAGGAAGAACGGGCTAAGGAACGTTGACTGCGGGTTTGCCAACAGGGGCGAGCCTCCGCAGTAAAAGGGGTTCCACAGGGGGAACTGCCCAAACTTGGCAATCGCGTTTCGTGCTGAGCCGTGGTAAAAGAAGTGCTGGTCCCAGTCATAACCGCCCCAATTGCCTATGTTGCTGAGTATGGGCAGGAGGAATAGCACGGAGAGCAGAAAGAATATGGCAAAGGCGACTTTTTTGTTGTCAAGAGCTGTGAGAAGGTTCATGAAGGAAAAGAATCAATCATGAAATATAAAAAGTTGTTGGCTTTCTGCTATAACATAATTACGCCTTATAAGCTAGTAGGACGCTTAATGCTTTTTGGGCCTCGCGCACCATTTGATCAGCAGAAGAACGAACTAATGCCGCCTCTGAACCTTTTCCTTCCGGTATCTCAACGCCTTCCAGCAAGCGTACATCGCTTTCCGGCAAGCCACCATTAGCACGCATGCGCTGCGCTGCTCGCCCTCTTGCATAATCAAGAGCGCCATAAACTGAGCGCCTATACCTCTCCATCAGAGGATTACGACCTTCTGAATCAGTGTGTGAACTGGCCAAATCGCGTGCCATGCCTAAATATGCGACCACATCTGCCGCCTTTTCAGTTGGATCATAACCTTTCACCGCGATTCGTGTTGCACTAGCCAAAGCGTGCGCCAATATGATTTCAAGCCGCATGGCTGGTTCTAAGCCCTCAATTACGGCGAGTAACTTCTCACGAATAGCCATGGGAATGAGAAACTCGCCCACTATTTAAATTTTTTGTTTTATAAACTTGAAAGTAGTCCTGACACGTGTATCAGCTCACCGTCTCCTAAATATGAATCTTTCCCGGTAAGCTGCCTCTTAAAAAGTTTGTTTTCTATGAGCACGCCACAGAAGTCATTGCATGCATGCTTCTCTGCAGATTATGAACTCCAGCCATAGGATTCCTAGAAGAGCTTCACGCTTATTTTCCGGCTTGACAAATCTGTACTCTCCAAAATCGGGCATCACCGCTATTAGTTGTGAGGAATCGTAAACAGCAATTGCGTGCACAGAGTTATCGGATTTCTTTTGAAATTTTACTACAAAAAAGAAGGAATAAATAAAAAAGAAAGAAAAAAAGCCGTTAGGCTTTTTCTTGGTTTCTCAGAGTCGCTTAGGCTGCCTTTGGTGCAGGTGCGCTGACGGTTATGTCAGTGAAGCTTGTTCCTGCAACAACGACTTCCTTGCCGACCAGCTTGGCTTTGTATGTCTCGTAGTTGGCAAGCACTCTTGCTGCGCGCCTTGTGTCCATGGCGCTGTAGCCCGCTACAAGCACTGCCACGTTTCCGCCGTTCTCAAACAGCTTCAGCATGGACTTGCCTTCCTCAAAGCCTTCTGCACAGTTAGCCGGGCTGCCCATCAACTCTGCAGCAGCTGCGTTTGCACACGGTCCGCCAACAACTATGGCGTTGACGCCCTTCACATTCGGCACTTCTGAGGCAAGCTTTGCTGAGCCAACCTCTACAGGGGTCGTCTCATAGTATGTGAGCTCGCCCTCTGGTGTCGTTGTGTCGCTCTTCGTTGTCGCGCCTGATGTGATGAACACATTTGCCTTCGTGGTTGACTTGCCAAGCCAGAACGTTACATCATCCTGGTCTGTTGAAGTTGTGCTCTTCTTGTCCCACAGTGCGCGCACGCCATACTGAGCCTTTGAAACGCCGTCATCAGCCAGGCTGTAAGAGTAGCCCTCGTACTTCTGGGCGTCGCCTCTCTGGTAGATGCCTGTTGACGCTGACGCTGCTTCAGCTGTGTCGTCAAATGAGCCGTTGACATAGCTTATGTCAATCTTTGCGTCTGACGTTACTGTCATGACAACGCCTATTGTGTTTCTCTGGTTGTCCTCATCCTGCGGCGTTGTTATCTGCAGCAATGTCACGTTGCCTGTGCCCGCACTTATGTTTGTGCTAAGCGCTCCTGCGCCCACGCCGCTCAACTGAGGTATGGTGATGAACGCCTCATTCTGGGTGTATATGCCGTTGTTTGAGTCAACACCTACAGGGTTCGTCCCTATTGAGCCGCTGCCATCCAGGTCAACACTGACTGCTGAGGACGATGCGTCGCTAACCAGCTTCACAAGGTATGTGTTTCCGTCAAGCACCAAGTTGCCTGTAAGGCTGGCGTATGTCACTTCCAATGTGTCG
This sequence comes from Candidatus Woesearchaeota archaeon, assembly GCA_016188205.1. GTDB lineage: Archaea > Nanobdellota > Nanobdellia > Woesearchaeales > UBA10216 > JACPIG01. The sequence continues at coordinate 195 of JACPIG010000008.1, read as the reverse complement.
CCTGAGCCTGTGTCCCTGAACTTGACTGTTCCTGTGTTGTCGGTTGTTGAGCTTCCAGGCGCTACGTCCTTGAACTGCAGTATCCTGGAATACTTGTTCTTGCTGACAAGGAAGAAGTCCTCATCAGTCAGGTTTATTGACTCGTTCATCACAAGCGCGTGCCTTGTGGTTGTGCTCGTTGACTGACCCAAGGTT
>JACPIG010000055.1 GCA_016188205.1 Candidatus Woesearchaeota archaeon | reverse complement strand
CTGCATTAGAAGGTCGTTTATCTGCAGCTCGGAGTTCTTGACCTGGTTGTCCATCTGAACAGTCTCCTCTCTAAGCTGCTGCCTTTTCTGCTCAAACGCATTAAGCTCTGCAACAACAGCAGGGTTCCTCAGCTCGCTTATCTGGTCCCTCAGCTTCTGCTTCTTTGACTTGACGTCTGCAAGCAGCCTGTTCTTGTCATTAAGCTGGGACTGCAGCGAAGAAAGCTCTGCATCCACTGAGTTTATCCGTGCCGCAATTCCTGACTTCTGGCTTGCAGAGGCGTCAAGGTCTGACGTGCCGAGTGAAAGGCTTTTCTCAGACCTTATTATCTCGCCCTCAATCTCCGCCTTCCTCTGCTTGATGCTGGTGATTTTTGCCTCGTTATCAGCCCTGCCCTTTTCAAGCAGCTCAATAAGGGCTTCCAGCTCCTGCACGGCAGATTCCCTTTCCCCAAGCTCCTTTGCAAGCTCCTCCTCATGGAAAGCGAGCTGCTTTTTTGCCCTGTAGCCGCCGTGCATTGCGCCGCTAAGCTCGGCAAGGTCGCCGTCAATGCTCACCATCCTTGCCTCGCCTATGCCTATCCTCTTTGCAACATCTATGCTGTCAACCACCAAAGTGCTTCCAAACACGTATGAGAACACCTTTTTGAATTTCGGGTCAAAAGAAACAAGGTCAACTGCAAACCCATGAACTCCTGAAGCCTTTGAATACCTTTCAGCCTCCTTGCTTTGCCCAGACTCGGACCTGAGCTTTGTAAGCGGCAGGAAAGAAGCAACCCCCAGCCTGCCTGACTTAAGGAACTTTATGCAGTCTGAAGCCACATCCTCGTTCTGGACAACTATGCTGTTAATCCTTGGCCCAGCAGCCACTTCCAATGCTAAAGAATATTTGCTTTGCACCTTCCCAAGCTCTGCAACAGTGCCGTAGATGCCTTTGATTCTTTCTTTCTGCTCAAGCACTTTCTGGACAGAGAGATTTATCTCCCTTGTTGAAAGCGCCTTAGCCCTTGCCTTGGAAAGCTCGTCCTCAGCTGCCTGAAGGCGCCTTTTTGCGTCAGCAATCCTCGCAGCAAACGAAGAGTCCTCATTCAAAACCCCATTAAGCTCCAAAACAAGCTTTTTGAACTCCTCCCTGTGCAGCTTTACCTTATCAAGCTCCTTTTTGTTATAAGACTCAAGCTCCTGAAGCTTTGCGAGCTGCCCGTCTATGGACTGAAGCTGAACCTCCAGCTTATCCTTTTCCCTAAGCAAGGACTGCTTCCTCTCAGCCATGCCCTGAACTTCGCCCTGCCTTGCATCAATATCCTTCTCAATTCCCTCTATCTCAAGCTCAATGTCGCCAATATTCGCAACCTTGCTGTCCTTCCTGATTTTTTCAATAGATGCTTCAATCCGTGCCTTCTCCACAAGCTTCCCGTTCCTGACCTTTTCAAGCTCAGCCTTCTGCCTTGACATATCAGAAATCCTTGCCTCCAGCCCGGCATGGTCACTCTTAAGGTTCTCACGGCGCTCAGAAATCTTCTTTACCTGATCGCTGCAAAGAGAAACCCTGCTGTTGGCAGTTCCTATAGAAACGCGAAGCTCCTCAACCTCCCTGTGCAGCTTTAACTGCTCTGCCTCGCCTTTCTCCTCAATCTCGCGGCTTATACCTTCAGCAGAGCCCTTCTTTTCAGCAACAGAAGACTTAAGGGCGGCAATCTCTTCCATGGACTTGCTTATCTCCCCTGAATGCGCTGACATTGAGCTCTCAATCTCAGCCTTCTTCTCCTCCCTTTGCTTAACCTGCATATTGAGCAAGGTAGCTTTGGCACACTTCAGCTTATCCCCAAGCTCCCTATACTTTATTGCCTGGTCCCTGTCCTGCTTCAACTCCTTCAGATGAGCCTTCCTCTCAGAAAGCAGGATATCTGCCTCGCGCAGGCTCTGGTCAACTTTATCCAATTCATTCATAGCCTTCTGCTTCTTGTCCTCATAAACAGAAATCCCGGCAATCTCCTCAATAACCTCCCTTCTTTCCTCAGGGCTCATCTCAACAAACCTTATTATGTCACCCTGAAGAATTATGTTGTGCCCTTCAGGGTCAATCCGGGCAGCT
>JACPIG010000049.1 GCA_016188205.1 Candidatus Woesearchaeota archaeon | reverse complement strand
AACAGGCAGTGGCCTGCTGCACTTGACGATGATATTGAGGACGTGTTTCCGAAAGAGCACATAATAAGGCTTGCAAGGGAAAGCAGGAAAAACCTTGGAAGAAAGATAGACCTTCTGCAGCTGCATGTGTGGACTGACAAGTGGGCTGAAGGCGCAGAGAGCAAAGCGTGGCAGGACGCATTCCAGCAGCTGAAGCAGGAGGGAGTTGCAGAGTTCTTCGGCGTTTCAGTAAATGACCACGCCCCTGAAACAGCTTTGAAGCTTGCGGAGTCAGGAAAGGTTGACTCGCTTCAGGTTATTTACAACATCTTTGACCAGTCGCCGGAGGATGAGCTGCTTAAGATAGCGGCGAGGAAAAAGCTCGGAATCATTGCCCGTGTGCCATTTGACGAGGGCGCGCTGACAGGCAAGCTTGCTTATGAGACAAAGTTTGATGACTGGAGAAAGCATTATTTTGGCGGGGAAAGGCTAAAGGAAGCTGACAGGCAAGCTTGCTTATGAGACAAAGTTTGATGACTGGAGAAAGCATTATTTTGGCGGGGAAAGGCTAAAGGAAGCGGTTGACAGGGCTGGGAAGCTGAGGTGGCTGGAGAATGGCAGCAGGACTTTGCCACAGGCTGCGCTTCATTTCTGCCTTGCGAATGGCGCTGTGTCAACAGTGATTCCGGGAATGACAAAGGCAAGGCATGTAATTGACAACGCCGCCGCATCTGGCGGGCGGCTTAAAGCTGAAGAGCTGAAAAGGCTGCGAAGCCACAGGTGGCAGAAGAATTTTTATGACGCGCTGTGAACCCTAAACTGTGGATAATTTCCACATATCTATCCTTTCCTCTCTTGTAAACGGCCTCATTTTACCCTTCAGAGACCCGAACATTGATTTGGGAGTTCCCAGCTTCTCATCCATTATCCGCCTCACAGTCTCGCTTGCTTGCATTGTAATTGACATATCTATGGCTTTTTATATTTAATCTTTCGCACTTGAAACCGAAAATCTTATATATTAATGCCACATATGCCCTATATTAACTCTATATTAATATTGGGAGGGAAACAAAATGGTTCAGGCAATAATAAACATTTCTGAGCAGTCAAACAGGGTGCTCAACATACTTAAGGCGAAATACGGGCTTAAGGACAAGTCAGACGCAATAGACAGGATGGCGAAAGAGTACGGAGACCTTGTTCTTGAACCGGAGCTTAGGCCTGTATACGTTGAGAAACTGAGGAAAATACAAAGGCAGAAGGGCATCAGGTTCAGGACTGTTGAGGAGCTGAGGAGACGCATAGAAGATGCGTGAATACGAAATAAAGCCTGGACTGGAAAAAGTTCTTAAGAGATTCTTCAATAAGGACAAAGCCACTTACGAAGCTGTGATGAAGAAAATTGAGGAAGTGATTTCTTCTTCATACGTTGAGCATTACAAGAATCTCCGCTACGATATGAAAGACCTGAAGCGAGTTCATATCGGGCATTTCGTTCTTGTTTTCGGTTATGATAAATCAAAAGATTTCTTATCTTTCATAGACTTTGGCCATCATGACAACATCTACAAGCGTTGAGCCATCAGTGTTTAGTGCTGTCACTTCCCCACAACCCTGGGCTCGTCCTCGCTTCTGAAGGTGCCTTCCTCAACAGCAAGCTTCACTCCTATGTCAATAATCACCGGCTCGTCATGGCTTTTCCTCAGTGGAAGCTCCCTTATGAAGAAAAGAGAGGCAAGAGACACTGCTGTGAGGGCTGCGCCGACAACAACGGCTTTCTGGATTGAGGCGGCAAGGAGAAAGCGGTCAACATTCTGCAGGCCGTTAATCGCCCACGCATGCGTGCCGCTGTTTATTATTCCGCCGTAAAGCGCAATGCCGAGCATCGAGCCAATAGACCTGAAGAACTGCAGCGTAGAGGTTGCAACGCCTATGTGGCGCGAGTCAAAGGCGTTCTGCACTGCTATTGTGAACAACGGGAAGGTTGTTCCTGAGCCAAGGCCTATAATTATAGTGAAGAGCACAAGAAGCTGGAAGCTTGAGGCTGCGCTTATCGTAGCCATCAGCACAGAGCCGAGGAGAGCTATGGCAAGGCCTATTACGCCAACCGGCTTGTATCTTCCGGTTCTTGAAATCACCTGCCCTGCAACAGCGCTTGACACAACCGTTGCCACAGTGAAAGGGATAAGGAGAAGCCCTGAATTTGTTGCTGATGTGCTTTTAGTGTGCTGGAAGAAAAGCGGCAGAACTGAAACAAGCCCAAACATCGCTGCTGTGAGAAAAGCAATGCTTGTGATTGACACAACAAGAACCTCATTCCTGAAAATGTAAAGCGGAAGTATTGGCTCCTTCGCCTTTGACTCAACAAGCAGGAATGCCGCTATTGTTATGGCTGATGCAAGCAGCATGGCAGCCATCTGCACAGAGTTCCACGCAAGGCTGCTGCCGCCAAGAATCATGACAAGCACGACAAGCGCAATTCCTGCTGTCATCAGCACAGCACCCGTTATGTCAAGCGAATGTGCCTTGCGGGGATTGGCCGCAGGAAGGTTGCTGAGCAGCACATAAATGACTGCCGCCCCTATAGGAAGGTTGATGAAGAAAATCCAGTGCCAGCTGATGCTGTCTGTTATGAAGCCGCCAAGGACAGGGCCTATAATTGAGGCAAGCCCGAACGTGGAGCCGATGATGCCATGGTATTTTCCCCTCTCCGCAGGAGGAAATATGTCTGCAATGCTTGCCATTGCATTGACCATAATGGCTCCTCCCCCAATTCCCTGAAGCCCCCTGAAAATGACAAGCTGAAAAATGTCCTGCGACAAGCCGCAAAGAACAGAGCCGAGAAGGAAAACAGAAACTCCTCCAACGAAAAAAGGCTTCCTGCCGTAAATGTCGCTCAGCCGCCCAAATATCATAATCGCAGCCACTGAAGTGAGCATGTAAGCTGAGAAAATCCAGCTGAAATACTTAAGCCCGCCAAGGTCGCCAATAATCCTCGGCATGGCTGTCGCAACAATTGTCTGGTCAAGCGCGGCAAGGAAAATTGCCAGCAGGATGCTTCCAAGAAGGACGAACTTCCTCTGCCCTGCAATCCCTCTAAGCCGGGAAATCATGGGAAAAAGGCAAAATCACGCATTAAAATAGTTTTCCCTTCCAGCCCTTCATGCGCCTACCTGAACTTGCCTTCCCTCGACAAGCCCTCAATCGCAAGCCTCAGCTTCTCCACGTGCTTCTCAAGGTCTGCCTGAATCTCCTCGCACATCTTGTGGCACAGAACGTGCCCTGCTGTGTGCGCATCCTTCTTGGCATGCTTCTCAACATACCACGCAACCCTGCTCAGGTCATGGAGTAGCCTTACCTTGCTGTAGTTGCAGTCGCTCAGCATGTTACTTACCTCTTTTTTTTGCACTTACCACTAAGGAAATATATAAATGTTTGGCTAAAAAACGAATACGGCTGAATTATTATTCTCTAGGCGTCCAAAGCCTGCCCTTTTCCTTGGCTCCGAATCCCATGCTCGGTCCTGTATCAGAAACTGAAACTAAGCCCTTCATTATCTTACCAGCCTCACGGTAAATTTCCCTAGCGGTATTAATCTCTTTTTGCACTGCCGGCTGGGTTAACATATAAGAAATTGCTGTCTCAATCTCGCCTTTTCCCACCCGCCTGAATTCTGAAGCCAATTGCCTCTTTACGTACGCGTATTCGTGCCTTCCTAAATCGTGTTCATCCGCAATCTTTGCCAGGTATTTCTCCAGTCTACTAGCGCTTCTTGGATGCGTACTTATGTAATCTCTCATCAGCTTAAAGTGGATTTCATCAGCAACCTTTCCAAGCACGTCACCAGGCGCATCTTCAAGCCTTTCTGCCCAACTTACATAATCCTGTCCTGTAACCTGCCTTGATACAGGCATGCCTTTGCTTATGAATCTTCTCAGCAATTCTGCCCTCTCATCCCTTGTCAGCTGCCCAACCACATCAACATATTTGAACCTTCTCAATATGGCATCAGGTATCACACCAGGCCTGTTGGTCAGGGCTATTGTGAAAACGCCGTTATACTCCACCAAGCCATCCAAAACCTCTTGCAGGGTCCTTTCCATTTGCTCTGCGTCACCAGTACTATAAAATCCTTTACCGTGCTCGAACCATGCATCAAACTCGTCCTGTATTACTGCAACTGGCTTAGTGAATCTGCTGCCCTGCCTCAGCTTCTGGGCCTCTTCCCAAACCCTTTTTACGTTCTTGACAGACTCGTGCATGAATGCAGTCAACACGTCAGCAATGCCTACATACAGCCCTATGACCCTTGTGTCTCCGGCAACCCCCCGTGCAAATTCCGTTTTACCGCAGCCATAAGGGCCTATCAGGAGTATGTTGCTCTTAACATTGCCCCTTGGAGCTGTTGCCCTAAGCGTTTGCGGCAATGCCGATATGCTGATAACCTCCTCTACGTGTTCTACCGCTCTTCTGAAGCTTTCGCCTGCAATATCCCTATACCTTATCCTCGGTGCCGGTTCCCTCTCAGAATGGAACGCGCCTATTTCTCCTGTTCTTCCAACATAAAACTCGTTTTCATCCCTTATATTGTGTTTCAGTCTCCTGTCCCTTTCATTTCTCATTATGTCATCCATCTTTGCCTTGAGATCTATGGCGGTTCTTACAGCAGTTATGGCTGTACGTTCCCTATCCTCGCCTATCTCAGGCATAGCAACAAGGCTGTCTAAAGAGTCCCTTAAATGCAGGTATAGCCTTGTTCTTGCAGCCACATAATCACTTTCAAGCTTTGTCCTTGGCTGCACTTCTTCTTCATCAGGTCTTATGGATAAGAAATTCAGCCTTTGCAAACGGAGTACGACTGCAGCAGGGTCTGCCATGGGCCTGTCAAGACCCTCTCCCTGAAGTCTGAGGGTGACTGATTCTAAATCGTGGATTGAAGCCAGCACGTTTCTTAATAGCGGACTGAAAACCTGATAATCAGCATAAAACCCATGGATAAGCCCGGCTACAGCAACAGGAAATGAGTTAGGGCTTCTCAAATAGCTCATATGTGCTGGATGCGCTACCCCCATCATAGTATCTGCAGCCCTCTCAACATCCATTTCATCCAGCTTTTTCAGGACTTTATTTCTGCCGTTTTTCCCTGTAGGCACTGGAACATCATAGTGTCTTGGCAGATTGCCTACAATACCCCTTAGAGTGTCGGTTAAAACGCAGTTGTCCTCAACCAAGCGTATTTTTGGACCTGCCGGCGTATCTTCCCTATGGTCATCTTCATCTTCTCCCCCGAAAAGCTTAATCATGATTGTTTTCTTATCTCTCTCTTCCTTTTTCCCAGACCCTTGATAGTCCTGCCTTAATAGCCTGTGATGCGCCAGAATCGCGGCATAAGTCTTGCCAACTGTTCCTTCAAAATCACGGATGCCAATGATTTGTTCAGCAGTCAGCTGCACTATTTGCTGGATAGCTTCTCCGACCTTCTGCATTTCTACAACTGAAACATGACTTGCGCCTCTGCTGTAAACAGGACCTCTGACTAATGTGCTATACAAAGTAGCTATTGTGAATAATCCCCTGTAAGAAGCTTCAAATCTCTTGACCAGTTCACTGCCGACTTTGTGAGTAAACTCCAGCCTCCTGTATCCGGCAAAATCTACAAGAGTGCCAAAAGGCCTGTCATAATTCGGGTCAACTATCCCCCTAAAATATCTTAACTGAGCCTCAATAGTGTCTCTTCTTTCATTGACTGCTGAAGCAAGCTTTTCAATTATCTCTGCTGTCCCGCGAAACTCTCTCAGAAGCTTTGAGGCTACCTCCTGGGCGCGTAGATTTTGTTCCCGAACTAAATGCGCCTCAAATTCTCTAAACTCTGCATCAAGCCCCGCCCTGCCTAAAAGACCCTCAAGCGTTTGTTCTTCACCATCTCCAGAATCCCCTCCAAAAGGGCCTCTGCCACCCACCATTTTTTCCCGCGAAATAGTTACACTATATAAATATTTGGCATGTTTCCGGATTTTGCAGCAAACTTTAAATAATCCCCGGCAACCCCGGTGCATGTGGACATAGACGGGCTGGTTGAAGGGATTCGCAGGATATCTGTCAGGGGGAATGGAATCGTTGCAACAGTGGCTGTAACTCCTGCAAGTTATCCTGGCGCCAAAGTAAAGGGCCTGTGGCTGAGCATAGACGTTGCAGAAGCATTCCTTGGCACGACTAAAGTTCCGCAGCTTATCTATACGCACAAGACAGGGCTGCTTTTTTATGATGCGAAAGATGGAGAAGCCCTGAGTGCATGCGCATGCATTGTCCGCGGCTTACATCATGTCCCTCCTGATTTTGATATGCGCACCGCAGGACAGAAAGCATACGATGCTTTAAGAGAACTGCTGGAAACCAATCCAGGGGTCCAGATGACTGAGACGAACTCGTCAGGACTGGCAGGGATAATCGGCTACTCGGCCATAGGGGAGATGACACTCTAAAATGGATGCAATAGACAAGATTCTTGGCGACATACATTATGAAAGCAGCGGGCTTACTGCGCGCTTAGTTGTGCAGCATGACATAGACGGCATGGGAAACCATCATGGAACTGGCACGCTTGAGATTGTTGTTGAAAAAGATGGGCGGCTTGAATACGTTGGTGCCATTGCCGCGTTTGAAAGCCCTGCCTCCAAGCCAACAATGCCGACGATGATTGGACGCGAGCGTAAACCTTTTTCATCCCTGCCATCCACAAATGCTGACCTTATCGTGTATTTTTCTGAGGCAAATCTTCCGGCAGAACCGGCAAAGACAGCTGCGGCGTGCCTTGCAGTGAGAAATGTTTATGACTAAGCATTATCCAGGCTCAAGGCACTTCCCAAGGTTGAAACGTCCTTTACTGACTCCTTAACCACTGCCATCAGGGACGCTGAACAGGCACGCGCTGCCGAAGCAGCAAGAGCGGTGAGGAGTTTTTACATAAACTCACACAGGCGTCCAGGTCCTGAATACCTTTTCACCTGACCAGCAAGCCAGTAAGCGGTCATTGGCGTCCAGTAAAAATTTCTTGTCCCTATTTATTTATAGTAACAAGCAAAAACTTTTTATAATCCGCAAGCAGCGTTATTGCATTCTGATTTCGAACTGTTTACAAACGGGGTGATTCATGTGAAAAGGGGAATGAAAAGGGGAATGAAGAAAGTGGCTGTTTTGTTCTCGGCAGCAATCATTGCGCTGCTTCTGATGCCTTTCTCATATGCAGGGCATTCAAAGGACATCAAGATTGAAAGGATTAATGTCATTGATGAGGACAGGGCTGTTTCTGTCAGGATAAAGAACGATGATGCAAGAATGCGCGTAAAGATAAGCGCCGTCATACCAGAACTCGGCGTGATTGCAACAAGAGGACCTTTCCTTGTAGGGGCTGGGGAGAGGACTTCCCGTGTGCTTGTGCTTGAGGACGTGCCTTCCTACGCCTCAGGCGAATATACTGTGAGGATAGTTGCAAAGGACAAGACAAGGAGAGTGAAGCACAGACCTATTAGTATATAGTATGTAGTTTGTGGTTTGTGGTTTGTTGTTCGTGGTTGGTTGTCGGTGGCTGGTGTTTTGTGGTTGTTTATTGCAAAGTAGAAAAGAATTGTAACTACTCTTATATGCTAAAAGAACGAAAAGTTTATATATAAGCCCTATTTAATGCATTGAAGTCTGATTTACATTTTTTGAAATGTTGGGGGGTAATGAAAAGATGAAGCTGAAACTTTTGACCGGCTTGCTTTTGGTGTTTGTTCTGTTTGCAGTTTTTGCGGTAACCGCACACGCGGCTCCTGTAACGATAGAAAGCGTTGAGGTAAATGGCGACGAAATCAGGACCACAGACCAGAACAAGCTTGACCTCGTAAGGGGGCAGGATTTGGACGTCAAGGTAAGGCTTAACGCGACTGCCAACGGCTCAGATGTTGAAGTCAGGGCATTCGTCAGCGGCTTTGAGTTCAACCGCGAAGACCCTATATCAGATGTAACGCCTGTATTTGATGTTGACTCAGGAGTCACATATGTAAAGCGCCTCAAGCTGAGGCTTCCAGACCTCGCAGATGAGGACAACTACCTCTTAAGGATTATAATTGCAGACAGGTTCGGCTCAGAGCTTATACAGAACTACAGGATAAGAATAGACGTTCCGAGGCACAATGT
>JACPIG010000047.1 GCA_016188205.1 Candidatus Woesearchaeota archaeon | reverse complement strand
TACATCTTGAAAACCCGCTGCATAGCTACAATTACAAAAAAATAATAACGGATAACTTCTGGAACGGCTCTTATTTTGCCGATGACCTGGGCAGAAGCGGCAATGATTATGTTGCTGGCGATGCGAATGTGTTTCCTTTCTGGTCAGGGCTGTTTTCATCAGCCGGCATGCTTAAGAAGTCCATAAATTCAGTCAGGGATGCTGGTCTTGACAGCCCTTTTCCGCTTAAATACGCTTCCAGAGGCATCAGGCAGGGCATGATTGCTTACGAATTTTTAGTCAGGGGCTGGCAGGCAGACGCAATCTGGACGCAGCTCGGTCCTGTTTACATTTCGCTGCTGAAGCGCGTAGACCGGGTTGATGCGGCACGGCATGTGGAAACCTACAGGAAGCTTATTGAGGGATACGGCACTTATTTTGAGGTGTTCAGAAGTTCAGGCAAGCCGTTCAGGACTGCTTTTTATCATTCTGATGAGGGCATGCTTTGGGCTTCGCTTTATCTCGGCATTGTGAGGGCAAAATGAGCTGGAAGGTGTGCTTATGAGAAAGTTTTTTGTCTTTTCAGGCTCAATGGTTGCTGGTCTGCTGCTGTTTGCCGCGATAATAGGTGTTGCGGGGCTGGAGAACATTTTGCATGCATTCCGCCATCTGTCTTTTAAGTACCTGTTTGCGTTTCTCGCCGCGTCTTTTGCAATCAACATTTTATCAGCGTATAAGTGGCGTCTCATATTGTCTGAGCAGGGCTATAAAATAAATCTTTTCAGGCTAATGATGTATCGGAACGGGGCTTTCTCTGTGAGTTACATTACTCCTTTTGTTCGGCTTGGAGGGGAGCCTTTGAGGGTGCTGATGCTGAAGAAGCACGGCATCCCAACAAATACGGCAGTTGCCTCTGCATTTCTTGACAAGTCGCTGGAGGTTGTTATGGATGTAGCTATCGCCTGCGTTTTGGCTTTTGCGGTTCTTGCAGGCTTTGCAGTGCCTTCAGAGGTGAGGAATGCGCTTGTTGCAGTTATTCTTGTGTTGCTCGCTTTTCTTCTTCTGTTCTATTTCACGTCTTTTACAAGGGGTTTTTTGTCCACTGCCATGCTGGTCGTTCCGAAGAAGGGCTGGCTTGGGCGGCTCAGGGCGAGGATTCTGGAGATAGATTCTGCAACTAATGAGTTCCTGAAAAGCAAGAAGTCTTGCCTGGCGAAGCTTTTGGCGGTTTCTGTTGTTCAGTGGCTGGCATTGTTTCTGGAGTTCAGGTTTGCTGCCCTGATTATCGGCTATGACGCGTCCTTTGTCCAGTTGATGCTGATTATGCTGGTCACTGGCTTTGTTTCTGTGATACCGGTTCCTGCAGCTCTCGGTGTGCTTGAGGCAGGGCAGTTCTCTCTTTTTGCAGCGCTTGGGCTTGAGCCGCATCTTGGCATTGCCTTGTCTCTGGTTATCAGGCTCAAGGACACCTTGTGGACTCTTCTTGGCTTTGTCTTCCTCTCTAATGAGGGCATAGGGCTGTTCAGGGTTTTAAGGAATAATTTAAGGAAGAAAAGAGTGGCTAAAGTCTCAGCAAACTTTAAATAGCCGTATTCTGCTTTTACACCCATGATTCCGGCTGTGAGAAGCGATATAATAACCGTTTTGAAGGCTGCTGAGGGCTTTATCATTAAGGGCAACTTCTCCGGGCTTAGGGGTTTAAGCGATCATACAATCCATAACTCCTCTATTTTTCAGGATGAGGACTCAATCAGCATTGCTGTTGTCACTTATTCCTTGTCCAAGATTTGCGAGAGCGGTGTTGGAAGGGCATGGCTTGTGAGGGCTTCTAAGCTTCTTGGCCATGCGAGGCGTCACCTTGAGAGGAACGAGTTTAGCCGCTACAAGTCTGTTGTCAGGAAGCTGACTGGCTTTATTTCCAGCGCTGATGCAAGGTTCAGGGCTTACATTCAGGACGTGATTAATCAGGCGCAGGTGAGGAAGGGCTCAAGGATTTATTATCATGGCATCTCCCTTGCCCGCGCAGCAGATCTTCTCGGGGTTTCGCAGTGGGAGCTGATGGGCTATGCTGGCAGGACGCAGATTATAGAGAGGTACGGCGCGGCAGGGGATGTAAAAAAAAGGCTGGAATTTGCAAGGGGGCTTTTTTGAAATGCTAGGTAATCCCTTGATGTCAGCCGCCAGCCAAGGTTCGGTAAAACCGAACTTCTTTTCTCTCCCCCGCGGTAAGCGAGGGGAGAGAAAAGAACCCTTGCAACTACAAGGGCTTGGCTGGCTTGGTTTGGAATTGAGAAGCTCGTAGCGGAGTGAAAGACAAAATGAAATCGCTTGTTTTTGATGCCGGACCGGTAATAAGCCTTACCATGAACAATCTCCTTTGGCTTGTTGAGCCGCTTAAGGAAAGGTTTAATGGCGGGTTTTTCATTCCTGCTGCTGTCAGGGCAGAGCTTGTTGACAGGCCCCTGAACATTAAGAGGTTTGAGTTTGAGGCTTTGCAGGTGCAGGAAAAGATTGACTGCGGCTTCATCAAAGTCATAGACGATGCAAAGGTTTCTGCTCTGGCTGATGAGCTTCTTGGAATTGCGAACAGCTGTTTTTCTGCCAGGGGCAGTGACATAAGTATTGTTCATCAGGGCGAGATGTCTGTGCTTGCATCTGTTATTGCGCTTGGCTCTGACGCTGCTGTTATTGATGAGAGGACTACCCGCGATCTTATTGAGGAGCCTTTGCACATTGCGCGCCACATGCAGGCTCATCTGCACACAAAGGTTAAGGTAAATAATGATAATCTGGAGCTTCTCACAAGAAAGATAGGCAAAATTAAAGATAGGCAAAATTAAGGTCATCAGGTCTGTTGAGCTTGTTGCTGTTGCCTTTGAGCTCGGTCTTCTTGACCGCTACATAGAAAGGTGCAAAAAACCCCTGCCTGAAATGAGGAAACACCTCCTCCACAGCGTCTTGTGGGGCGTGAAGCTTGACGGCTGCTCTGTGAGCAGGGATGAGATTGAGCAGTTTATGGGGATTGAGGAAGGAAGGTATCCGGGCTGAAAGAAATCAGGCCTTCTCAGGAGCTCGGGCAGCTATTGATTAACAGCAGCAGCGCTTTGTTTCAGAGCAAAGTATTCTGTTGGCGTGACTGTAAGATAAGGTCCTCTTGCGAAACCTTCTCCGGTTGGATATATTTCGTATATTCTATCATGGTCTCCTTCACATGATAAAAGCACAGTTAACCGATGGGCGTCTCCTGCATAGCTCATAACTTTAACATGGTACGGTTTGGAAGGATCGGCTACGAATGAACAATCTATTGGTCGTATTGGAGGCGATTCGCCGCCAGGTGCTATGTACGTTATGGTAGGTGCTAAATGGCGAACTCTTAAACTTGTAAAATTAGATAATCCAACTTCTGAATTTGCCAGTGCAGCCAAAGAATTTAAGGCGGCGGTTCTTCCCTGAATTAGTTCCTCCAAAGTATGAGTTACACACACCGCGTCTCTTTTCCCCCGCCTTGGAGGTAAACATATAGCAGTTGTCGTGCCCATTTTAATCCGTGTAAGCGCTCTTATTTTATATTTTTTCTGCTTTTTACCTTCCTGCCATTAGCAGTATGCTGTTAAGGAACATGAGTGCCGTTATTAGTGCAGAAGCCATGCAGTAGAAGCAGTAGTCCTTTATTATGCGGAGCTGGA
>JACPIG010000048.1 GCA_016188205.1 Candidatus Woesearchaeota archaeon | reverse complement strand
TAAAAAAAAACAAAAACATCATCTCCTCGGAACTGGAAAAGGCACCCTTGTATCTGGAGGGAAACCGTAGCTATCAGCTATTCTCGTTGATAAACCTGAAGGCAAAGCATAATCAGTGGCTGTTGTGCGGCCATTCGCACTATATACAACACTGACCTGATGCCTCACAACATCCGCCGCACCCGTTGAGGCCGCACCCGTTGAGCTAACGCGGAGAGTATACAGATTAAAGCCTACAAAATTGCCAGCAGTTCTACAAACCACATCAAGACTTGCGACTGCCTGCGTGCTTACTGCTTGACTATGTGATGGAGAATAATCTTGCCGCAAAACTGCTTCCATGCCGGAATTGATTTCAGAAGCAAAACCGCACAGAGTTTGCCAAGCACGCTGAGAGAAATTCCTATCTGTCTGCGCTCTTGTTCTAGGTAACATTGAGCTAGGAACATAACCTCCGCCAGTATTTCTGAACGTGTCAAGCACAAAATAATTGCCTACAGGCGATTGTGTAGGAACACTGGTGGCTGCAGGTCTGGGCGTGCTTGTAGACGGAACACGCGTCGCTGCTGGCGGAACAGGAGTTGCTGGAGGCGGAGCAGCTGTAGGAGATGCAGGAGCAGGGCTCGGACTATAAGTAGCAGCAGGACTAGGCGGAGGACTTGGAGAAGGTGAAGGTGTAAGTGGAACTGGAGTTGGACTTTGCTGCAGACCTGCAATCTGAGTTGCCAGATTAGCGAGCTGAGTTGCCTGTGCATCAATCGTCGCCTGAATCTCACTCGGAACAGCGGCAACAACTACTGTTGGAGTGGTTGTAGGAGCAGCAGGACCTGGAACAGCAGCAGGCAGCAGATTGCACAAAGCAATAGTCGCTAAACCCGAAGCGCCAGCTACAACGCCAGCAACAGCCAAGCGCCTAGGTATGTGAGGCATGTTAATTGCAGGCATCCGGACGCCTCCTCCTGATACGTAGTCAGCTATTATTCTGTATGTTTGCAGGAAGTGCTGCCTCGCTGCTTCCTCAATCGTTCCCTGCGCAAAAGCAACCCTGTCCAAACCATTATTTTGCCCTGAGCTAAACATACGGTTAACAACATACCGCTGACGCTGAGCATCTAAAAATACCAAATTGGTTGCGTTTACCATAAGCTGGTATTGCTGCCCGTTTATAGTGGCGTTCAGTCCAGATACCAATACTGGTTGTGATACTGGTTGCTGTTGGACTTGGCGTTCTACAACATCAGTCGTTAGCTGTGACAAACACTGCGCAAACCACGTCCTGTTAAGCCTATCTCTAACATCCTGTGCAGAAATGTTCGGCTGGTGAAGACCTGTGAACTGAGCTATTGCTGCAGCATAATAAGCAGCAATAGACCGCAATTTTTCCTGGTTAGGCAAAGCGCCTGCCGGAGGGTCAGTAAGATGAGCCGAAAGAGCCCTGGCAACAGCCTGAACATTAGCAGCCGGGTCAAGAACCTCTTCTAATGTGCGAAATATAATAGGCGTTGTGGGCTGTCCAGCTTGAACGGCCGGAGGGGTTACTGTTATGTTTGTGGATGCTATACTCGGCCTGCCACCCGCCATGGTAGAATAATTAAAAGCATAATGAACTACTGCGCCAGCTGGATCTGTAACATCAAACCCTGAAGTCCTAAGAGCCTCTAAAACATCATGTTCCCGGGCTGGAGGGTTGTGATTCAACGTAGAAATATGATGGAAAAGAGATGCTCTTTCCAACCTTTCAACAACAACTTGCAGCGCAGGCATATTCGTCACGCCTAAGAAACACACGGCAATATATAAATATTTCTATTCGTAACTATTTAAGAATAGTGAATATTGTTTTTTGTCGCTTGCTCATCTGGGCATAAAGTCATACCCACGAGAAGGCGGTTGTTGCGGATTAAGCGCTTTTTGCGGCTCATGCTTCTTTGCTCCTATTCTTAAAAAAGGAGGCAACTTCTCTGAATTGTAATACCTGAAATGAGCTATAGTACATGAAGGTATGAGCCAAGCAAACCTCCCTATCACTGGAAATTGCTCGCCAAGAGCAACTGCAGCCATTATGTTATCATCGTAAGCTTTTTTTATGTAAGCGGCAGATGCGCCGCCGAGAATAACTGTTGCAATATCCCCTGCAACAGGAAACGGGTATTGTAAAAAACCGGCAACAGTGCTTGCCACATCAAGGGCTACACTTATACCTAATTTAACATATTCAGAAACCGTGTGCTCCAGTTCAGTTTCTGCTGGAGACCTTGGATACCCCCTGCCTGTGTTCGGAACAGGGGTTCTTCCAGTTCCTCCAACAACATGTCCACTAGCAAGTCTTTCCAGATCTCCTCCCTGATTATTTTGACCCCGCGGCATATTTCAACAGGAATAGTACCCAGTATTTAAACTTTTTGCAATAGTAGCCACTTGGAAGTTAATAATGAATTGTGGACAGGCCTGTTCTCAGTTCTCAAAATGATAAGCTATAACGTCATTTTCTTGTTAAAAATTTAGAAGCTCACAATGGTCCAAAAAAAGGACATTTTTATCCTTGACGTGGGCGCAAGGGTGTGAATTCTTCCGGTCTATAACCGTACATTCTCCTAAGAGCTAAAGCGAATTCATCAAAGACCGGTTTTGATAAAGGGGACCTAAAGGATGTGAATCGCTCAATATTAGGAATGCGCTTTTGAACACCCATCTGATACCTCACACCTAACTCCGGAATATCTAGAGGATAGAGAGAAAATTTTTCAAACTTGTACTCCCCGGCATTTATACAAGTTTCTTCCAGAAGACTACTTATTTGTTGTGCCCAAATTCTAGGACCATCTCCGGAATAATCCTGTGCCAAGACTGACTGAAGATCTGAGATTATCTTTCCTTTAAGTTCACATAAAACCTTTAAAGCAGGACTGGGCTTGCTTCCATCACTTCCAAGAGTTGTGTATGGAACTTGGTTTATTCGCAAATAGCCACCAGCAAACACATCAAACCGTGGTTGTATCGGAGCCACTATGTTTGTTTGTGGCGGAGGTACTGGCATAGGAGTGTTTGTGGGAGTGTAAGTAGGCGTAGGAGGAACAGTTGTAGGGGTATCAGTAGGAGTTAGAGGCACAGGAGTGGCAGTACTAGCAGGAGTGTATGTAGGTGTCGGAGTGCCGGTAGGGGTTGGTGGGACAGGTGTATGAGTTGGCGTCGGAGGAACCGGAGTTGGGCTGGGAGGAACAGATGTAGGAGTGTAAGTCGGCTGTGGAGCGGCTATCCTTTGCTCCAACGCTGCTGGCGTCTGCATTGCAGCAACAGAAACTGAATCAGAACGACCAGAAAAATAATTAAAAGCGCCAAAGCCAAGAAGCACAACAACACCACCAACCAGCCCCGGGACCAAAGCACCGGCGCGAAATGAACGAGAAGCACCATAAGAAACAGGCCTGCTGACAGGAGAAGGAGAAGAAAGAACAGGAGAAGAAGGAAAAACAGGAGGAGAAGGCACATCAGGCTTATACCGTTCAATCAACTCCTTCAACAATTCTTCCAATGTTATCTGACGCATATTCCCCTTCCCCCAAAGACATATTGAGAGGTTTGAATAACCCACTAAACCACATCAAACCTCTCAAAGAAGGACTTTGAATTTTGAAGTAAATAGTGGTTATTCAAAGTCCTCCATCAACATCCAGAACCCACAGGAAAGACTCAAAACTATAAAAATTCTTTTGCTTATGCAAAGCAAGCCATCCAAATATGCACTTCAAAGATGGCTGAGCCCTTGGAACAGCCCTGAAGCTGATTCATAACCACTGCTGTAGCCCTCACTACAACTCACCTTTATTTATTCTATAAGACACACCATGAGCAGGGTGATGCACAATGGCTATGACTACAAGGGCAAAAATAATTCTGGCAGGGCTGGCAGCAGCGACTGTTATTGGCGCGTATTTAGCAGTTGACAGGTATGTAGGCGCAGGGAATGCTGCCCAAGGCGTGAGAAGCGTGTTTGTTCAGGACATCGGGCAGAAGGCACAGGGGCTTGAGGCAGAGATTGAAAAGGCAGAAGGGGCAGAAGGCACTGAGCAATTCAACCCGCAGCTTGTAAGCCTTCTTAACAGGCTATACCAGGCTGTGCCTGAAGAAAACAGGCTCGAGCTGGCAAAAGAAACAATTTATGGGCTTGATGCAAACAAGAAAGTCGGCGTACTTAAAAGGCTGTACAATGCTGTGCCTGAAGAGAACAGGCTGATGCTGGCAAAAGAAACAATTTATGGGCTTGATGTAGACAAGAAAGTCGGCGTACTTGTGGACGTTGTAAGGCAGGACTACGCTGTGGTTTCATCCCTTGTAAGGGCGGCTGCTGACACGCAACTCATCAGCCCGACTGATATGGCTTATATCGGGAAAGCTGTTCTTGGCAAGCTAGACGAACAGAAGAGGACGGCAGTGTTATCCGAAATAGTTGCGGCACTGCCTTACACCACCACGTCACAATTGACCATGTCCGGCCTTAATGGCCTGAATAATGCTGACCTGTTCAAGGCAATGAGCATGACTGCCGGCAGGATTGGGGAGCGCTTCAAAGACAGCGTGGGTGAGCGTTTTGGCGGCATATTCAAGTTACCGTAGGTACAATAGGGCATACAGGCGCACTGGGCGCGGGATTAAAATGGGGCTCATAACAAAAGCGATTGCATATGGAGCAGCGATAGCTTTGGGGTTTTACTTTGGAAGCTCGCAGAGCAACACGCCGCCATGCCGAGACATTACGCCCAAGCCCGGGACTGAATTGCGCCTTGAGGCAAGCCCGCTGGAAAAAGAGGTGCATGGAATTCATGACTTTAAGTATGCAGGCCTTGTCGACGTGATGAGCGATAATGCTTCACGTGGAAATTATGCTTCAGCCCATAGCAATGGAGGTGGATTAAAATGAATGATGGAACCAGTCCTTCAGACGATCTTGAACACACAGTGAATGCGAATGCTTCAGGGCAGACATTTGCTGACGAAAACGCGAGGCAGCAAAGGAGGGAGATTATAGAAGAAGAAATGGCCGACTTAGACCTTCTTGGATCAGGCTCTTCAAAGGCAGCTGTAGAAAGAGCTGTGGAAGGTGTTGCTGAGTACCATGCGACCGTGAGGGAAAGAACGAGCTTCGCGTCAAACCCCCTTGCAAAAGCAGTATATGAATTAAAGCTGGCTCTGGGGATGACTACGCCTGAAAAGGAGCTTGAAAAGCAGCGTGGAAGACTTGAGGAACGGGTGCGCAGATACGACAGAGTGGTAGAAAACATTAAGGACAAGCGTGAAGGAATCCAGCAGGAATACTTCGAACTTCATGACAGGAGAGACAAGTCAATAAGGCTAAGGGCGGCAATTAAGGATGAACTGGCAGATGTAAGAGACAGGATGGCTGGGATGAATGACAGCTATGTGGGGCAGCCAGGCGCTAATGGCAGCGGCTATGAAGGAGAAAAAAGCGCGTCTGAGATGAGAAGAGACTACCACGACGCGGAAAGGCACAGTGAGCGCTTGTTCGACTACATGAAAATGGTAAACCAGGAAATAGAAAGGGTTGATGATAGTATAAAGGCTAAGCGCGCTGCAATAGTGAAACTGACAGGCATAAAGGACAGGGTTTCTTACACGAAAGCCGCCAAGGTTGGTGGCGTGCTTATACCGACAGGTGACCATGCAGCCGTGGCAGGGTTCATAGTGTCAATTGCCCGCGCTGACCATGAAACCGATGCAGACACAGATGAGTACATCAAAAATGCCAGGGCTATGCAGGATGCAGCTGAAAAGCTTGAGGATGTGGCGCACAGGGTTATGGACAATGTAAAGCCGAACAGGGTATATAATGGCAGCTACGCCTCGCCAGTTGGCAGACGGGATGCAAAGTCTGACACTATAAGGAAAGCCTATGAGCAGCTGGATGACAGGGTTGAGCAGATAGTGCAGGGTCTGCGGACAGAGCCCTTAGGGTGGAACTGAGTCAGCTTCTCAGGATGACAGAGATTACCATTACTGCAGAAGCACTTAGCAGGAAAAGAGCTACGTGCAGGAGCAGGCTGAATGAGGCAAGGTTTCAGATACCTTCAAAGCTTGGAGATAAAGCAAGCGCTGAAACCAGAAGGCATGTACTGGGTTCGCTGGAGGAATACCTGGCGACTCAGGAGTCTGTATGGAGCAGCCTGAGCCATGTGTTCAGCAACGGGCTCGGATCGGAGTTCAGCCAGGTATATGCAACTCACATAGCTGCTGGGTCAGGGCTTGAAGAACTGTGCGAAACAGGCAGCACGGTCTTTGCAGCCAATTTCTTTTATGGCAACAAGATAAACTTCGCAAACACATACCCCCAGCCTTTCAACCACCTTCTCTCAGTCTATAGCGAAGCATTGGACATGCGCACGGAAAAAGGGGTTGAGCAGCTTACGCGTGAATTCTTTGACTGGATGAAAGCAGAGGCCGCAATGGCGGCAGACTCTGACAGGTTCGCAAAGTTCAGGGTTTATCTTGAGAAGAATCCGCTGGTACTCAATGGCAGGGTACACAAAGACCTCGGAGTGCGCCCTGCCGAAAGCACAGCACTTCTCTGGGAGGATATAGGAGGCTACAATGAAGTTAAAAGGAAATTCCAGGAATTCGCGGTCATGATACAGCACCTTGATGACGGGTATGCTCCTCCTGACGTGCTGCTGCCAAAAGGCATACTGCTCAGCGGCCCTCCTGGAACAGGAAAGACGACTCTTGCAAAGACAATGTGCTACCAGGCAGGAGTTCCCTTTGAGATTTTCAGCGCAGCAGACATCGGCAGCAGCTACGTGAACCAGACATCACTTAATTTGCAGGCAAAGTTTGACAAGGCAGCACAGAAAGTAAGGGACGGATTTCCGGCTTCAATACTGTTTATAGACGAGATAGACATAATCGCGCAGAACCGCTACCAAGGGCATTCAAAGGAAGACGACAAGCTCGTGGTCGCGCTCAACGTAAACATGGACGGCGCGAGAAAAGTTGACGGCGTCCTGGTTATAGGGGCGACAAATAAGCTGGAAACAATTGACAGCGCCATACTAAGACCCGGAAGGCTGAGCGAGATAATAGAGATGGGCTACCCTGATGACAAAGCAATAAGGAGCATATACGAAGTGACTCTGCGGAAAAGGGCAAGGCAGTCAAGTTTCGAGCCATTTCTCGGCGACATTGACTACTCAGCCCTGACCGGCAGAAGCCAAGGCTTCACAGGCGCAGACATAAATGAGATTGTTTCCAGGACAATAAGGCACAAATACCTGCTACACGTTCAGGGGCAGCAGCCTCTCACGCCCATAACAACGCAGGACCTGTGTGCACAGATAGCAGCATATAGCCAGCAAAGAGGCGGATAAAGATGTTGTCAGACCTGTCCGACATAGACCGGGAAATAGATGCGATATTAGGCATAAGTGCGACAAAGGAAGCGTTAGCTCCAATACTCAGAGACTACCACGGCATCGCACGCCGCATAGCAGAATCTGACACGCAGGAACTCGCCGGGCTGGAGCAGCTTGTCAGACAGCATCTCGGTATGGTAAGGCAGTGGAGCGGCGATGAAACTGTATCGCGTTACCTGAGAAGGGAGCGGGAAGCGCTTGAGCGTCTCAGAGCCCTGCTTGGCAGCAGGCTCAGGAAGTCAAGAGCCGAATTACACCATGGGCGCTATGAAGCGAATGCAAATAATGCAAATGAAGCCCTGACTCAGGAAACTCCCCTTCAAGCAAGCACAGATTCCGAAACGCCATTTGAAATGCCATACGGAATGCCGCAACAGCCACAGCATCCAAATGCAGCATCAGGCATGCGCAACAGCGAGGTGCAAAGGGCAGAGTTTCTGCCCACACTTGACACCATAGTTGAGCATTACCGAGCAAAAGGGCTTGTGGGCGAGGAAAGCACGTGCATAGTGCAGACCTTGGGAGCAATCCATCTGATGAACTTCGGCATAGAAAGCTTAAGCGGAAGCGGCAAAACGCACATGGCAGATATGCTGATAGAATTGCTGCCTGAAGGGGCGGTTTACAGAATGGGGCTTTCGTCAAACACAGCAGAGATGTACGACGCAGAGCAGATAAACCGCTGCAGTATTATCTATATACCCGAGCTGCAGAAGGCGATGCGCACAACAAACCCCAACCCGATAATGGTTGAGGTGCTGAAAAGCATTACCGAAGGAAAAGACGCGACGAGAAAAGTAAGGGACCAAAATGCAGGCGTGAACAGGCAGTACACTATAACCGCAGGCAAAGGAGTAATCTTCACGCTTGCCATAGAAAACGACTTCAGGTATGACGCGGAGCTGTCAAGGCGGGTGTTCGTTCTCTACACGGATGTGAGCGAGGAGCAGACAGAAAGGGTGCTAAGGTACAAGGCAGCGAGAAGGCATGCCGCGCCTTTGGAAAGGCAGGCAGCTAACTATCATGGCGAATCCATGCTAAAGGCGCACATAGCGCAGTGCATGGACATGCGGTTTTCCTATGAGAACCCCTTTGCAGACCGCATAGCGGAAAGCGTGCCAAGAACAATAAGAGCAAGGAGCTATGCAGACTATTTATTTGGACTGATAGAGGCATCTGCAAAGTTCCACCACAAAAGCAGGCTGGTGGAAAAAGATGCACTGTTCATAAGCCTGGAAGACGTTCACGAAGTGTACGCGCACTATTGGAAACAGTTCGTCATGGGGCTGCTGAGGGTTCCGCTGCTCGGAGAGCAGGCTCTGGCAGCGT
Source organism: Candidatus Woesearchaeota archaeon (assembly GCA_016188205.1). Lineage (GTDB taxonomy): Archaea > Nanobdellota > Nanobdellia > Woesearchaeales > UBA10216 > JACPIG01. Next base: position 1,168 of record JACPIG010000048.1, on the reverse strand, counting down.
TTGAGCCAGGGCTTCCCATGGAAGCGCAGGAGGCATACGAGCGCATGAAAGGGCCTTCAAGCTCGCCATCGCCCGCATACAGCTTCCATCTTGTGAAGAACACATTGGAAGGGCTTGCTGCGGCAGGCATGCTGGAAAAGGACGACCAGGAATCCAGAAGGCCGCTATACGTCAAGGCAAAAGAGCTGCCGCTGGAGCCAAACATTGACTGGCAGCAGTGCTTCAGGGCAGGCGCAGCATACATGTATGCGACTTACCCTCAAATCGCAGAGAAGTGGCTGGGGATGCAGGCAGGATTCCTTAAAACTATAGGGCTCATACAAAATGAATAGTGCGCAAGAGCTGGAAGACGAAATCAGGCTGTTTGAAGGCAGCAAGGCTGCGCGGGAAGTGTTTGGCGCTGTACAGGAATATATGAAGACAGACTTTGGCAGCACGCCGCTTGAAGAAGCCGTGCATAAGATTGCTGAAGCAAAAGCAGCGCTAAGCAGAGTTGGCGAGGTCAGGAAGTGGCATAAGCGGCTTGCCGGAAAGACGCGTGGTGGTGAAATAGGCGGCTACGTTCTCAGCAGGGCAGGAGAGCAGCTCAGGGCTGCTGAAGGGCTTGAAGGCATGGTTAATGAAGAGGCAGGAAGGCTTTTCACGAGGGTGAAAAGCGGCTTCAGGTCTCATTATAACCACTTTCCGAATGCGGCAGGGGAAGCAGGAGCAGGCTGCAGAGCACGCCTCGAAGCATATGCGGAGCTGCATGAGCAGCTTGCGCAGCAGTTTAACACGAAAGACGGACTATTGGCAAGGTATTACGCATTTGCAAAAGACATGGAGCCAATTGATGATGCCCTGGGCAAAGCAAAAGCAGAATATGCAAACACGCAATTTGACCAGCACACATTGCTGATTCTCAGAAACAGCCTGCAAGGAATCCTCCAGGCATATTCCGCAACAACCGCCGCCTACAAGCCGTTTGGGATATTCCCAAGAAAAACGCCGTTTGACTACAGCGAAAAGGTAGCTGAGGCAAGGGCATTGGCAGAAGAAACAGAGTTCGCGCTAAAAAACTGCGCTGCGCTGCAGCACGTCACCGGTTTGCAACGCGAGTTATCATCCGAACCGGCAAGCGCCCAGGAAGCAGAGAGAAGGCTTGTCGACATACCGCGCTACAGGGCAG
>JACPIG010000009.1 GCA_016188205.1 Candidatus Woesearchaeota archaeon | reverse complement strand
CCTTGAACGGCAGCCTGAATATGTCCACGTATATGTATCTGAAGAAGTCCAGGAGTTTTTTTACTTCGTCCTGTATCTGTTCCTCTGTGCAGAAAATGTGCGCATCGTCCTGTGAGAATTTTCTGACTCTTGTCATGCCTCCAAGCACGCCTTTGAGCTCGTTCCTGTGCAGGTAGCAAAAATCAGCTATTCTCAATGGCAGCTCCCTGTAGCTGCGCGTCTTTGACTTGAATATGAGCATGTGGCTTGGGCAGTTCATGGGCTTGAGCGAGAACTCCTCGTTGTCGACGAGCAATAGGAACATGTTTTCCTTGTAGTGCTCCCAGTGCCCTGAAAGCTCCCAGAGCTGCTTGTTGAACAGTTGCGGCGTGATGACTTCGTTATAGCCCCTCTTCGCGTATTCCTGCCTGAGAAAGTCTAAAAGTATGTTGTACATTATTGTGCCTTTGGGCAGGATTATGGGGCTTCCGGGGCTCCACTCGTGAAACATGAACAGCTCAAGCTTCCTGCCCAGAACCCTGTGGTCTCTTTTCTCTGCTTCCTCCATCATTTTAAGATAAGCGTCAAGCTGCTTCTTTTCCGGAAAAGCAACTCCGTATATCCTTTGCAGCTGCCTGTTTTTCTGGTCTCCTTTCCAGTATGCGCCTGATGTCTTGACGAGCTTGAACGCCTTAACAAGCCCTGTTCTTGGAAGGTGGGGACCTTTGCACAGGTCTATGAACTCGCCCTGCCTGTAGCAGCTGATAATCTTGTCTCCTGCATCATTTATCAGCTCTGCCTTGTAATGGTTCTTGCTGAACAGCTTCAGCGCTTCTTTTTTGCCCATCTCAACCCTTTCAACCTTCAGGTTTTCCCCAACGATTTTTTCCATTTCCTTCTCTATTTTTTGCAGGTCTTCCGGCTTTTGAGGAGGCATGTCTATGTCGTAGAAGAAGCCGTTCTCCCAGTTCGGGCCAATCGTCCGCTTCGCGTCAGGGTAAAGCCTTGTTATTGCCTGTGCCATTATGTGCGATGATGTGTGCCAGAACACTTCCCTGCCTTCTGCATCTTCATATTTGAGGAGCAGCAGCTTTGAGTCCGCATTTATCGGCGCAGAAAGGTCTTTGAGCTCGCCTTCAACCTTTGCGGCAACAGCATTCCTTACCCCAAGCTCGGCAGCTACCTGCTCTGCTGTTATGCCTTTCCTGAAGCTCTTGGTTTTGCCGTCTGGAAATGTTATTTTGATTGTCATCCTGCACCTGAAGCACGAAATCATTAATTCTGTTTATAAAAATATTTCTATCCGTTTAGGAAAAGAACCTCGTGTGGAAATTATAAGGGACGGCATCCGCAAAGTTTCTGATTCTAAGGGCGGGGATGGCTGATTCGTGCTGTTCATAAGCACTTCCTCTTCTGACAAAGCATGTCAAAGGCAGTTCTACGGCATTACTGCTCGCCCCATTTCCGACAAGCGGTATTGAATAGCCTTCCATGCCGCATCCAGTGGAGCAGGGCGTGTTGCCTTCAGGGATAAGCGGCTCGCCATTAAGATTGAACTTAAGCACATAAACATTTCCTCCTGACAAGCCCCGACCTTGGTTAAGTTCTCTTTCTGCGTCCAAAAGAGCACTCCTGAACCTTTTGCCTGATATGGGGAAGTAACCTGCAAGCCTTTGCGCAGTACGGCTTACGCCTTCGCTAATTTTTGGATCTATAATTGAGAGGAGCTGAAATGCAAGGTCAATCGGAGGCACTCCTGCGATTTCTGAAAGCCCAAGCTCAGATACGACCTGCATAATTACGGCATCCAATCCGTACCGCTCACGGGCAGCATCCGCTTCTGCAACCGACTGCTGCGTATCAACGTGAAGTTCGCCGCTTTGACTAAACGCAGGCAATGCCATGTGCCTTTGCCAAAGCTCGTAATTTATCCTTCCGCATGCATGATAATACTGCGCCATGTCGCTGCTCATCGTCTTAATAATTTCTCAAGCCCTCCTGCCACAACGCGCCTGATTATGGCTGACAAGCTTCTATCGCCACCAGCCCGCCGGGCATTTTCCCGCTCATATCTGCTTAGGCGCTCAGCAATGTGAGCATTTCTTTGGGCAGCAAACTCGTCTGCAAGAGACCAGTACCAGGAAGAACCGCCAGAAGCATAACTGCTGCCGTGCTGTCCTGCATCACCTTTCTGTTCTGCACCATCTCCTTGGTAATCCGTCATAAAATGAGGCAAACCAGAGCGCAGCATAATCTTTTCACTTACATTGGTTGGCTGCAGAGTGTGCGAAGAAAGGCGCCAGTTTGCTCTGAGCCTTGCGGAGGTGTTCCCTGTAGGTTATCCGGGAAATGCTCATCAGTTTCGCAAGCTCTTCAAGGTGTATCTTCTGGGGGTAGCTGAAGTATCCGTATTCAAGCGCGAGGTCAAACGCCTTTTTCTGCTGTGGCGAAAGCTGCGGCATGATTCTGGGGTAAAATACGTCGCGCAGCTTCTCCTCCTG
>JACPIG010000043.1 GCA_016188205.1 Candidatus Woesearchaeota archaeon | reverse complement strand
GCTGAAAGAGAGGCTTCTGTGAACTGACAAAATGGATGCCATGATTTACGCAGACGTGCATGCCCACCTTGACCTGTTCAGCAGCGAAGAGCTGGAAGGCGTTATTGAAAGGGCAAAGAATAAAGGGGTAAAAGCCATAGTAACTTCTGGTGTTGACGTGAAGAGCAACAGGGCAGCACTTGAGCTTGCGAAAAGCCACAGCACAAGCCAAGGCATAATAAGCCACGGCATAATAAAGGCAGCACTTGGCATATATCCAACTGATGCATTGAAGATGAGCGATGCTGAGATTACTGCTGAACTTGACTTCATAAAAAAAAACAGCGGGACTGTGGCTGCAATAGGAGAAGTGGGGCTTGACTACCTTAAGAGCGGGAAGAAAGAGGGCAGGGAAAGGCAGAAAGAGGCGTTTGGCAGGCAGATAGAGCTGGCAACGAAGCTTGGCAAGCCGCTTGTTGTGCACTCGCGAAGGGCGGAAAAGGAAGCGGTTGAGATGCTGATAAGCGCTTCTGCAAAAAAGGCAGTCATGCACTGCTGCATGGCAGACATGAAAACAATAAAAAAGGCTGCTGATGCAGGGCTTTACTTTTCCATACCCGCGCTCATACTAAGAAGCAGCCACTTCAAAAAGCTTGCTGAAACCGTGCCGGGCAGCCACCTTCTTACAGAAACAGACTCTCCGTTCCTCAGCCCATACCAAGGCAGGAAAAGCGAGCCGGCAATGGTGGGGGAAGCGGCAAAGGAAATAGCAAAGATAAAGGGCATAACAGAGTATGAGTGCGCAAAAATCCTGTACTCAAACTACCAGAAGCTATTCGCTTAAACAGCCTCTTAACTGCCTCGCGGCAAAGCGAAACATTTAAATAAGGAGTTGCTGAATTTGAAGCCATGCCCCACTCCAACTTTGCAGGCGTGCTGGAGTTCTTTGACAGGATAGGCATCTTTGAAGTGCTGCTTCCATTCCTTCTCGTTTTCACCCTTGTCTTTGCGCTGCTTGAAAAAACAAGGGTGTTTGGAGTTGAGAAAGTGGGCGGAGAGGAATACACAAGGAAAAACCTGAACTCCATGATGGCATTCACCATAGCATTCTTTGTAGTTGCGTCGTCAAGGCTTGTGGAGGTAGTCACAAAGGTGTCTGCCAACATGGTAATACTCCTCATAGGCTCATTCTTCTTCCTGCTGCTGGCCGGCTCATTCCACAAGGAGACAAAGGAAGGCTTCTTCCTGGAGAAGGGATGGCGCACAGCATTCATGTTCATAATGTTCATCGGATTGGCGGTAATATTCCTGGATGCCATAAGGACTGGCGAAAAGACATGGCTGCAGCAAATCTTTGGCTGGATACAGGAGTTCGGCACAAACGAAGCGGTGGCATCAATAGTGCTTGCGCTCGTGCTTATAGCGATACTATGGTTCATAGTGGGGTATGAACACAAGCCAGAGAGCCAGGCAAGCAAATAGCCAAACAAATAAATATATATACATAGGAGTGAAAAAGCAAAAAAGTGGTGATGATTGATGGTACAGAGCTTTAATGACATGTTCGTATTTCTTGACGAGCTCGGAGTCCTTGACTCGCTGCTTCCTTTCATACTAGTGTTCACACTGCTTTACGCCATCCTGAACAAGACCAAAATAATAGGCGAAGGCAAGAAAAACTTCAATGTAACAATCGCCCTGATAATATCCCTCATGGTCGTAATCCCGCACATCATGGGAAGGTTTCCTGAAGGGCAGGACCCTGTTGTCATAATAAACACTGCACTGCCCAATGTTTCCATACTCATCGTTGCAGTGCTGGCAGTTCTCCTTCTTGTAGGCATCTTCGGCAAGAACCTGGACATAGCCGGCAGCTCCCTTGCCGGATGGGTGGCAATGGGCGCATTCGGAGCCGTGGTCTGGATATTCGGCTCAGCAGCGGGCTGGTTTGGCGAGTTCCCGCCATTCCTGAACTTCATGAACGACCCTGACACGCAGGCATTGCTCATAATGCTCGCAGTATTTGCGATAGTCATAAGGTTCGTAACAGCCGATGAAGGCGAAACAAAAGTCAGCGGCCCTTTCGGCAAAATATTTGACGCTTTCAGAGGGGCAGTAAAACCGCCATAAGCAGAAAGGCAGAGAGAAAACATAAAACATGGCAACTGTACTTGACCTTTCAGTCCTGAAATTCTTCTCGCCAGTCTTCAGCTGGCTACTGTCGTTCCTCCTCGTCTACGGATTCCTTGAAGTAACAAACGTGTTCAAGAACAGAGGGGTTCATGCCATGATTGCGCTTGCATTCACCCTCATGGTATCTGTTTCAAGCACAGCAACCCTCGCTGTAGCTTCAATGGCACCGTGGTTCATGATAATAATATTCTTCATATTCATGATTTACCTGATAAGCAACTTCATGGGAATCGGAGGAGGCGACATAGTCGGGGCTCTGGGCGGAAAGACAGGAGCAGCATGGTGGATACTCATCATAGGCTTCATAATCCTCGCAGCAGGGCTCAGCAATGCCTTCGGGCAGCAGCTGCTTCAGGCAAGGCAGGGCGGAAACCAGACCGCAACAACAGGAACAGACGGAAGCGTTTCAGGAGCAGGACACGGGCAGGCAGTGCTCCTCACATTCACAAACCCCAAAATACTCGGCATGATACTCCTGCTCCTGAGGGCTATCTGAAGAGCAAGCTGAAAAAAACAGAAACAAGCCTACTTCTTCTTGATGTCCCTGACAGCCCTTGAAAGCTCGTTAACGTTCTCTGTAAAGGCAGGCAGGAGCTTCTGGAAGACCTTCTCAAGTGCCTTGAGCTCTGAGCCGACGCTTGTGATGTTGGAGTCATACTCGCCAATCTTGGCAAGAAGGGCTTTTTGAAGGTTGTCAAAACTCTGCTTAAGATCGCCCTGCCGCTGCTCCAGAGCCTTCATATTGGCATCCATAGCGCTTTTCCACTCAACAATCCTGTTGATGTCCTTAAGAAGCTCATTCCACTTCTCCTCAATAATCGCCTCAACCACCTCTTCAACCTTCTCGTCATAGCCCGGCGCTGAAGGCGCGGCGCCATAATCATAGCCTGCGTCCTGCTGCTCCAGCTGAGGCTCCTGAAACTGAACTCCCTGAGAAGGCTGCTGGTCAAAAAAAGGCGCTCCCTGAATCGCCTCCCCGCTCCTGCCCAGCTCTGCCTGGTTAAGCGCGTCAAAAATCTGGTGCGTCTTAAAGCCAGAGCGCTGCAAGGACTCAACTATCTGCGAATTGGAAAGCCCCTGCTGCCTCAGCCTCAACACCTCCTCTGTAGGAACACCCTGTGAAGCGTCAGGCATCAAAGGCGAAGGCATAGGCATAGGCGCAGGCTGAACTGCCTGCCCGCTCTTCCCCTTTCCTTTTCCGAAAAGTCCCATTGCAGAATATGCCTTAAAGACAAGCTGTTTTTAAAACTTTTGCTTTGCTCACTGCGGCTTTTGCTTCTCGCTGCCCTGATCGTCAAGAACGCGCCTTACTATGCGCTCAACCTCGCCCTGCGTAACAAAGTTAACCGGCTCCCACAGGTTAAGGTACTTCTTCAGAACATCAACATCCTCCTTCCTGGCAAGGGTTTGAAGCTCCCTCGCTATAATGGCAATCTTCTCTACAAGCGCATCCAGCTGCTTCTTCATGTCCGCAATCTCCGAGTTTATGGCAACAAGCTCAGAATGCGCCTTCTTGCCGGAAGAAAGAACGCCCTGCTCATTAAGCTGAACCCGCCTGACAATGTTGCTGTAGCGCTCCTCAAGCGCCCTTATGCCGCGCACATACTCAGGCACGCCTTCCCTGTCCGAAAAACCCTGCACAGACTGCTGCATTTTGCCATGTGATAGTGTCGAGTTAAATGTGTTGTAAATGGTGCGACGCTTTTGCTGCGGCAAAAGCTCTCAGCACAAGTTAGAGCAAAGCTCTAACTGTGCAGTTAAGCCAAAGGCTTAACTTGCACCCCGAAGGGGGCAACCCCCGCTTCGCGCACCACTGACTGACAACTATCGTCACTTAACTCAATATTATCCTTCCATAGGAACATATATAAATATGAGGAGTGATAAATAAATGTTTCGGTGCTTTAGATGGTGAGAAATAATGGAAGAGAAAAAAGACGGCTGCTTCAGCTCTGACGCAATAAGGGAAGGCGAAGAAAACGTGCTGAGAATAGACTGCGACAAGTGCAGCTTCTTCCCGTCAATAGAGGACAACAGCCTTGTCATGTCAAAAACAATAGACCTTCTCATTGAAAACCCAGGAATAAGCAGAATAGTCCTTTACCAGAAAAGAGACTACGAATACGACTACGAGCAGACAAGGATACTTGCCGAAATAGCAGCCCTGCAGGCAAAGCTCGCCAAGAGCAGCTTCACAACTTACAGGGCATTCGGCCTGAACGCAAAGGCAGACAAAAGGTATGCTGAACTGCAGAACCTTATAAGGAACACGCTGAAGGCAGACCCTCTGGCAGCATACGTTGAACTCACAAGGATGCACAGGCGGGAAACACTAAGACTTGAAGCAATGCCAAAGGAGGACGAAGAGCAGCAGAAAAGGTACATCAACCTGCTGGAAAGCCTTGGAAAAGCACTAGCCTCAACAAGGCTCATAACACTGGCAAAGCCGCACCTTGCAGGCTACAAGCCAGGAGACAGGTCAGCATACAGGGAGCTGTTCAGCCCCATGACCAAGCCGGACTTCATGTTCACAAAGCTCATGGCCGCCTTTCCACCTGAAAGCGAAGAAATAGACAGCTACACAGTCAAGGACACGGACATAGCAATATTCAAGGTGCCTGACTCAATAAAGATGCTCTACCACATGACACCCCCGGAATTCAAGCTCTCAGAAGACAAATACGAGCTGCTGGACGCCGCAAGGGCAATAGTGTCAGAGCACAAGCCGCAGCGCACAGAATTCGTGGACCCTGAACGGCTAAGGCAGGTGTTCTCAAACATAGGCTCAGACCTGATAGAGGAGCTCGCAGGGTTCAGGGGCATAAAGCTCAGAAACTCAGAGGTGAAGGAGCTCACAAGAATCCTTGTGAGGCACACCATCGGCTTTGGGATGGTGGAAGTGCTGCTTCAGGACGAGAAAGTGCAGGACATAACAATAAACAGCCCAATGGGAAACATACCCATATTCATAGTCCACCAGGACTACGACGACTGCCTCACCAACCTTATACCAACCCCGAATGAAGGCGAATCATGGGCATCAAAGCTAAGGCTGCTCTCAGGCAGGCCCCTGGACGAGGCAAACCCTATACTTGATACAGAGCTCTCAATACCATACGCAAGGGCAAGGGTTGCTGTAATAAGCCCGCCACTTAATCCGACTGGCTTAGCGTATGCATTCAGGCGCCACAGGGACAAGCCATGGACGCTCGCGCTTTTCATAAAGAACAGGATGATGTCACCGCTCTCAGCAGGGCTTCTCAGCTTCCTCATAGACGGCGCAAGGACAATGCTCGTGGCAGGAACAAGAAGCGCAGGAAAAACATCACTCCTTGGAGCTGTGATGACAGAAATAATGAGAAAATACCGCCTGATAACGATAGAAGACAGCGTTGCTGGCGACTCAAGCATCATTATAAGGCGGAATGGGAAAACAGAGCATACAACAATAGGCGCTCTTGTTGACAATCTTATCAGTTCTTATGGAAAATGGTATTCTTTAACAGAGCATGAAGTGACCGGAAACCCTGAAAATATCGAGGTTTTTTCAATAAATGATGAAGGAAAGGTTGTTCTGTCAAGGGTTACAAAATTCATAAGGCACAAGACCAATAAGGAAATGTTCCTTGTCAGAACAAGAACTGGCCGGGAAATAAAGGTTACTGGAGACCACTCGCTGTTCTGCATTGGTGAAAAAAAATTAATTGAGCCTGTAAAGACTACTGAACTTAAACCCGGGGACTTTTTAGTCACCCCCAGAGCACTCCCCATGGCAAATCCCCTGAAAAGGCACATAAACCTCCTCGATCACCTGGAGCGCCTAGAAAACACTTATTTCTTTGGAGAACCCATCAGCGACCTTATTAATAGAAACAGGGCAATAATCAAGAGAATATGCAAGGGGTTGGGCATAAAGAAAGGGAAGGTTGATTTTTGGCTTAGGAAGGGGCTCCTGCCCTGCAAAATTTTAATTGAAATTAAGCTGTTGGGGTACGAACTGCAGAATCATGAGAGAATTTTCTTTAAGCACAAAAACTCCAGAGCCTTGCCTGTGCTCATCCCATTAACTCCCGATTTCCTGACACTGATTGGAATGTGGCTTGGAGATGGATGCTACGACAGGACTTCAGTCATTATTTCATCAGGAGAAGATGAGGCTAAAACCGTCATCAAAAAAGTTGCAGACAGCCTTGGCCTGAAGGTGAGAATGCATTCCGACGGGTTCTCTTCCATGATAAATTCCTCTGTTTTGAAGCTTGTCTACAGGGAGGTTTTGGAGCTTGTGGGAGACTCGTACACGAAAAGCATGCCGAAATGGGCATATAGCCTGGACAAACAACAGGCAGGCTGCATTTTAAGGGGCATGTTCAGTGCTGACGGGTGCGTTGCAGATAAGGAAATCGTTATTCCAATCGCATCACTAAGACTGCTAAAAGACATCCAGTCGCTGCTATTGTCGTACGGAATAATTCTCAGAATTGGAAAAATAAGGAAGGATAAGACCTACAACGCCTCAATAAGTTCGCTTGAAATGTGGAGAAAAATGAAGCACATTGGCTTTCTGCAGAGAAAAAAAGCCGAGAAACTTAAAAGGCTATGCAACAAAAAATCAACCCACGCGACTTCGGACATAATTCCGCTTTCATTGCCTGAAAAACAAGGGATTTCTGCAAACTACTCCGGATTTAACAAAAACGACTACATTGTCAGAGGCAACAATCTCGGCAGGCAAAAGCTGCTCGAAGTATCATCCCTCATGCCAATCCAAAATAAAGACCGGTTGCGCATGCTGGCTGAATCAGACATATTCTTCGACCAAATAGCAGAAATAAGGCCTCTTGGAGCCGTGGATGGCTATGTTTATGATTTGTCTGTACCGCAATTTGAGAATTTTGTTTGCGAAAACATTTTAGCCCACAATACCCTTGAACTCCCTGTGACGGCGCTGAAAGACCTCGGCTACAACGTGCAGCAGATGAAAGTGGCAAGCGCAATGACACGCGGCACAACAGAAGTTCCAGCTGACGAAGGAATAAGAACAACCCTGAGAATGGGGGATTCAGGGCTTATAGTCGGGGAAGTTCGAAGTGTCGAGGCAAAAGCACTGTATGAGGCAATGAGAGTAGGAGCACTGGCAAATGTTGTTGCGGGAACAATACACGGCGACTCACCATACGGAGTGTTTGACAGAGTTGTAAACGACCTTGGCGTGCCAAAGACATCGTTCAAAGCCACAGACATAATAGTTGTAGCAAACCCCATAAGGAGCGCAGACGGGCTGCACAGGTGGAGAAGGGTGACGCAGATAACAGAAGTAGGCAAGTTCTGGGAAAACGACCCCATAGCGGAAAAAGGATTCAAAGACCTGATGAAATACGACTCACAGTCAGACTCCCTGGAGCCAACAACAGACCTGCTCAACGGAGACAGCGACGTGCTGAAAGCGATAGCAGCAAACGTCAAGGAGTGGGCAGGAAGCTGGGATGCTGTCTGGGACAACATCCTGCTCAGGGCAAAGCTCAAGGAAACCCTTATAAGGCATGCGGAAGAAACAAATATGCCTGAGCTGCTTGAAGCAGGCTTCGCCATACAATCAAACGACGAGTTCCACAGGATAAGCGACGAAACAAGAGAAGAACTGGGCTACTTAGACAGCAAAAAGATATTCTTCGACTGGAATGAATGGCTCAAGAGGGCTATAAAGAAACAAAGCATAAAGCCGGCATAGAAAAATTTAAGTGAACAGAATGGCGGAAAAGGCAAAAAAGGAAGACGCGCTGATAGCAAAATACCGCGCGCGGCTGGAAGAGGAGTTCTCAGGAAAAAAGCCCAAAGCACGCGAAGCAGGAGCCTCAGGCAGGGACGAGAAAAAACAGGCATACACTGCAAACTACATCAGCTTCAAAAAGGAGCTCCTGCCAAAACACCTCTCGCTTTACGAGAAGCTCTGCAACACAGCCGAAAAAATACTGAAGATATCACCAGACAAGAAAAAGGCTGCGGAACTAAAGGAGCAGCTTGACCTCTGCCACCTCGCAACAACGCCTGCCGGCACATACAGCCTTGCAATACTCGCATTCATAATATCAGCGGTGTCAATAAGCCTTCTCGGCTATGTGCTTTTCAAGTCAATGTTCTTCATAATATACGCCGTAATGTTCGGAGCTGTTCTAATGGCAGCCCTTATGAAGCTGCCCGAGTTCTTCTCAAACAGCTGGAGACTGAAAGCATCAAACCAGATGGTGCAGTGCATCTTCTACGTCGCAACCTACATGAGGCACACATCAAACCTTGAACTCGCGATAAAGTTCGCGGCAGACCACCTATCAGCGCCCCTATCCCTCGACCTCAGAAAAGTCCTTTGGGACGTGGAAACAGAGCGATACGGCACAATACGGGAAAGCCTCGACAACTACCTGCAAACCTGGGAGAAATGGAACAGCGAATTCATAGAGGCCTTCCACCTGATAGAAGGCTCACTGCTTGAGCCATCGGACGACAGAAGACTCGGAATGGTTGACAAGGCGCTCAGCGTAATGCTTGAGGAAACATACGAAAAGATGCTAAGATACGCCCACGAGCTCAAAGGACCAATAACAATGCTTTACATGCTGGGGATAATACTTCCAGTCCTGGGGCTCGTCATACTCCCGCTTGTGGCCAGCTTCATGACAAGCGACGTAAACCCATACACGCTGGCAATGTACATAGCGCTCCTTTACAACATAACCCTGCCCCTGATAATCTATTATGCAGGCAAGATGGTGCTGGCAAAAAGGCCAACCGGCTACGGCGAAACAGACATAAGCGAGGAAAACCCCGAACTCAAAAAATACAAAAAAGTCATAATAAGGCTCGGCAAATCAGAAACCGAAATAAACCCCGCACTAATAGCCATCACTATTGCGGCACTGCTTCTAATAATAGGGCTCCTGCCGATGCTTCTTGGCGCCACAACCCCAAAAGAAGCCCTTACACAAGAGCCGTACTTTGACGAGTCACTTCAGGTAAAGTTCCTTGACTACAGGATGAAGAAAGACAGCCTCACAGGCCCATACGGGCTTGGAGCAGCAGTCATAAGCCTCCTCGTGCCATTAGGAATAGGGCTCGGCATCGGCATATACTACAAGATAAAGTCATCAAAAATAATAAAGATAAGGGAAAACACAAAAAAGCTTGAAGACGAATTCTCATCAGCACTCTTCCAGCTCGGCAACAGGCTCGGAGACGGAATACCTGCTGAAATGGCATTCGGAAAAGTCGCAGAGCAGACAAAAGGCACAACAACGGGCGAGTTCTTCACAACAGTAAGCATGAACATAAGAAGGCTCGGAATGGGGCTGCAACAGGCGATTTTCGACCCGGCAAAAGGAGCCCTAATCTACTTCCCATCCACAATCATAGAAAGCACAATGAAGGTCCTGATAGAAAGCTCAAGGAAAGGTCCGCGAATAGCGTCAGAGGCAATAATCAATGTGTCAGAATACATAAAACAGATACACAGAGTCAACGAAAGGCTCAAGGACCTGATGGCAGACATAATCTCCGACATGAAGCAGCAAACCCACATACTCGCCCCGGCAATAGCAGGAATAGTCGTAGGAATAACATCAATGATAGTAACAATACTTGGACGGCTAAGCCAGAACCTGGCATCCATAACAACAGGAGCAGGAACAGGAAGCATAGGAACCCAGGGGCTGATGAACCTTTTCGGAGAAGGCATACCAACATACTACTTCCAGATAATAGTCGGACTATACGTGGTTGAAATAGTATACATACTCACAATCCTGACAAACGGCATAGAAAACGGAGCAGACCGCCTCGGAGAGGAATACAGCATAGGCAACAACATGGTAAGCAGCACAATAATCTACTGCGTAATCTCGCTCATCGTCATAGTCATGTTCAACGCAATAGCAACAGTGATAATGGGCACATTGAACGTCGGGGTGCCTGGGGTTACGGGGTGACGGGGGCTGCATGACTAAAGTACTATCAACAAAGGAGTTTGATGCTTGGGAGAAGCTTCTTCCAAAAGAATATCAGGAGCGCATACAGAAAATCATTAACAAGCTCAAGGACTCTCAGGATATTGGCAAACCACTTGGCTACCTTTTCTTCAGAGAAGCAAAACTTGGAAAATATAGGCTTTATTTCCTCATTTATGAAGATATACAGACTGTATTGCTAATCACCCTGAGCGATAAAAAGGCGCAGCAGGAAACAATAGACAGGATTAAGAATGAGCTGGAATTTTATAACGACCTAATCAGAAAGGGACTCTAACGCTCCCGCAGCCTGCCCTTAGCAGCATCCTCAAGACCGCGCTTAATACTTAACAATAATTCCTCCTGAGCCACTAATTCCAAGCGCTTCAGATGCTCATACTCTTGCTTTGCAATAACAACAGTTTCCTGCTTCATAAACCCAACAAAGGCACACGCATTTATAAATCTTATGCGCCGGCCGGGATTCGAACCCGGATAAGCGGCTTGGAAGGCCACTGTCATGCCGTTAGACCACCGACGCACAAGGATTAGGGCTTCAGGGATGTTTTTAAATGTTGTTCTCTGTTTTGAATTAGAATAATTTACAATAAATGAATTTATCCCAAATATTGTTGAAGCACCTGTGGCAGTTTACTGGAACAATAACTCTTTCGCATATATCCGGTAGCCCCTGCCTCTAAGGCTTCTCTTTCTACATCAGATGAAGTTATTATGAATATTGGCACTTCCCTGTTAAACTCTCTTATTTGCCTTATAGCTTCCAATCCACTAACATACGGCATCTGATTATCTGTTAGAACCAGTGCAAACCCGCCACCTCTAACTCTTTCCACAAGAGACCTTCCATCCACAACCTGCTCAATCTCCACACCCGGAACAGCGTCATTGATAATAGAAACTAAGCCATCCCTTGACCAGAGATTATCATCAGCCAAAATTATCTTCTTAGTCATTTTGAAGCCCTTGTTCATTACTTATTGCTGCTTTTAACTGCACCCATATCTTATCATGACTTATTAAGAGGTTTGAATAACCCACTAGATTACATCAAACCTCCCAAAGAAGGACTTTGAATTTTGAAGCAAGTGGTGGTTATTCAAAGTTCTCTATTGTTTATGTCTATCAAAACCATGCAAATATTTTTCAATTATCCCTCTTAGAAGTCCCGGGTCCTTAAAACTGGTGCTTGTGTCAACTGGCTGTGTAGGAATCTTGATAGGAACTAACGGAAAAGGAATAGTCGACTGCGCTGCTCCTGACCCGTACATCCCTGACTGCATGCTGTCAAGCCTGTGCTCAGCCAAGGCAGCTTCCAAAGAATCAACTTCAGCCAGACCGGAACCTGTCACGCTGGCATAAGCTTTCTGGACAGCATGAAATACATCATTAGGGACTCTGCCATTTGAAGGCAGTCTTTCTTGCGAAACGCGAACCCAAAAAGAATTGTAAGATGTTATAGACCCTGCGTCTCCATCATCCCCATACTCAAATGCTCCCACAACATAGCTCGCAACCCTGCCACCGCCGGCATTTACAACTATCTCCAAGCTGCCCTTCCATGTAGGATTAAGCTGATCGTCAATCTCGTGCTGGACAACAACCCTTGCAGTAGAGCTGCCACAAGTAAATGAGATGTCACTCAACCGAATAAGCTGCACGTAATCAACCATCTTAACCATATCCTCCTAACCTTCACCTATACTGAAAGACATAATTTATACAAGTACTTAAATTTAGCGCATTAGCCCGCGTTTCTCAGGCACGCCTCGCAAGGGCACTCTTCCCTGACTTCAAACTCTCTGTGCTTGACGCGCCTTACAAAGTCGTTGCTCATGGTAATTCTCAGGTCATACTTTCCTGGCTGCGCGTCATACGGCACGTAAAACGGAACAGTCCTTGAAACCTCCTTGCCAACGTCAACGTCAAAAGGACCAATCCTCTTCCTATAATCGTTGTCAAATGCAAGCGCAGTAACAGTGAAGTCCTCAAGAGGATGCAGCCCTATGTTCTCAATGCTGACAAACAGAACGTCCTCGCTTCCCGGCTCCATGCACTCCGGAATAATAACGTGCTCAACAAATAATTCGCGCCTCGGAATGCCTATCCTCGGAGGAAGCTTGACAATAACTGTCCATGACTGAGTGTCTGAAAGCAGGCCATCGCTCGCTACCAATGTAAAGAAGTTCGGACCGAGCTGGTTCTTATTAGGCTTCCAAGTAATAACGCCTGTGGCAGGGTCAATTGATGCGCCTTCAGGCTTCACGGTCAATGAATATGTAACGTTATCACCGTCAGGATCAATAGCATGTGAATCATAAACATAAACTGCGCTGAAGCTCTCGAGGTCGGGCTCAACAAGCTCTGTCAAAGGCGTTGTTATTATTATCGGAGCCCTGTTCACGTTGCCAACTGTAATTGTCATGTTCCTCGCAGCAGACTCTGAGCTGTCACTTGCCACGAATTGGACAACATAGCTGCCTGCAGCATCAAACCCTGGCGACCATGAAAATCTGGCAGTAGTGCCGTTGACAAGCACAAAGGACGCATTAACCGGGGGAGGAGCCGACATGGAGAATGACAACACGGCATCATCAGGGTCTGAAGCCTTCACCAGAAAATCAACAAGCTCGCCCTCGTTGACAAACACGTTACTTATTGGCTCAAGAGCAGGACCAAGATTAATTACCTGAGGCCCGGTAAAGTTCTCGCTAATAACAACATCACTGCCGTCAGAAGCATCAAAAAAGAATGAATGCAGCCCCTTGCCAATCTCCTCGCCTGTAACATTAATGGCGAACACTGCTCCATCAGCATAATTCGTGTCTGAAGGATTTTCCTGCGCCATGTCATCAACAAAATCGCCGTCAACAAACAGCCCCACAAATGCAGGGGCGTCATTGTCAGGGTCTAAGTAAGTAGCCCTGTAGGTGAATGTTGTGAATATTGTGCCTGAGCTTGGGGAAACATTTCCGCCAAGAAGAGAAGGCGCCCTGTTCGTATCAGTAACAGTAATTGTTATTGTTTCTTCGTCAGAGAGCAAGCCATCAGTGACTGAAAAAGTCACGTTGTAAAGCCCTGCCTGGCTGAAGCCGGGTGTCCAGCTGAAAACCTTTGTTGAAGGGTTGAAGCCTGCTCCTGAAGGAAGATTAGCAGCTGAAAACGCTATGGCATCACCATCAGGGTCAGAGCCTGAAATAATGAACTGAAGCAGATTACCCTCACTCACAACCTTATTCCCTATAGGATTAAGAACAGGAGGCCTGTTTATATTGACAACAAGTATATTGACTGTTTTTGAATCAGACAAGAAGCCATCACTGACAGAGAAAGTGACATTATAACTTCCTTCCTGACTGAAGCCTGGAGTCCAGCTGAAAGTCCTTGTTGCCGCATTAAAACTTGAGCCTGACGGAAGATTTGAAGCGGAAAACGCAATATTGTCACCATCAGGATCAGAGCCGTTAATTGCGAACTGAAGCAGCGAGCCCTCAAACACAACCTTGTTGCTTATCGGGTCAAGAACAGGCGGCCTGTTGACATTATGCACATTAATAACAATAGTTTCAGAGTCCGAAGCTGTGCCATCAGTGACAGAGAAAGTCACAACATAGCCCCCTGCCTGATTAAAGCCAGGAGTCCAGCTGAACAAGCCGCTGCTGCTTAAAGTTGCACCGGCTGGAAGATTAGCCGAACTGAAAGTCAAGGCATCCCCATCAGGGTCTGACGCCTGAAGCTGGAACTGAAGCAACGAGCCCTCATTCACCTGCTTGTTGCCCGGGTTCAAAAGGTCAGGCGGCTGGTTGACATTTATGACAGTAATTGTTATGGTTTCTGAATCGCTAAGCATGCCGTCGCTGACTGTAAAAGTAACCTGGTAGGTTCCAGCCTGCTGGAAACCCGGAATCCACGAAAAAATCCTTGAAGCAGGGTTGAATGAAGCACCTGAAGGAAGATTTGAAGCTGAGAAAGCCAAGACATCGCCGTCAGGGTCAGAGCCGCTAATCGTAAACTGAAGAAGCTGGCCCTCATTTATCACCTTATTCCCAACAGGGTCAAGAACAGGAGGCCTGTTTACAGGGCCTGAAGGGCAGTTAATAGTCCTCGGAACGCTGCTAAGCAAAGGATTCTCGCCGCCAGAGCTGTCAATGCCATGAACATAAATAGAATGGCTTACGCCATTCTTCAGGCTTTGCGGAGTGGCGAAGCTGAAGCCATGGGAGCAGTCAGCATTGCCGTTGCCCCACAGGTTGCACAAGTCAGAGCGGAAGCTATTGGCTGTGACACTGCCTATGAAAGTCCCTGAGCCGGCAGGACCGTCAGCATAGAAATGAACGCTGATGGCTGAAGTCGTGTCAGGGTCTCTTGACCAGCCGCTAAATGAGTTGCAGTTTGCAGAGTCAAGAAAGCCCTCAGGCTTCCTGTTCCCGGACGGAGGAGGAGGGGGAGGAGGCGAAACCGGGCAGTTATACTTTAAGTCAAGCCCGCTGTGGCTGAAATACGTGAAAGGCCAGATAGTCATCTGCACAGTGTTGCTGTTTACTTTAAGCATCTCATAAGTGTTCTTCGGAGTCTTTGAGTTCACGCTATCAGGGCGAACAGCATAATTATGGTCGCCGCCAATCGCAGAGTCAAAACTATCTGTGATGCTCCAGAAGCCGTTGCCATTAGTAGTCGTTGTCCTTATGATATTGCCCCTGTCGTTAAGCAGCTTAACTGTTGCGCCGCTCACACCACCACCATTATTGCCGTTGCCGTTCTCACAGGAAGCACGGCCTGAAATAGTTATCTGGCCTGAAGGCGGGCACCAGTCAGAACCACTACAGGCAGAATCAGGCTGGCTGTCCCTGACTGTAGTAAAGCTGCAATCCTCATTCTGCCTAACCCTCTTGCTCGTCCCGCAGCCATTGCACTCATTAAACTCGCGAGGAACCTCATAACCATCACACGTGCTTGGAGGCGGAGGAGCACACCAATCATGACAACCAGGATCATCCTGACTCTGCCTTAAAACAGTATAGCTGCAGTCCTCATTCTGCCTCACATGCCTGCTCTTATCACAGGCAAAGCACTCGTTATACTCAAAAGGAACCTCACGACCATCACACGTCTTAGGAGGTGG
>JACPIG010000046.1 GCA_016188205.1 Candidatus Woesearchaeota archaeon | reverse complement strand
TGCGGCTTCTGTTATTGTCTCCTCTCCCGGCTTTTTGCCTTCTGTCTTGACCACGAAGAACGGGCTCCCTGCCATGTCCGTGTGGAATACAAGGTCTCCTGTTTCTGTGTGCTTCTTTATGATTATCTCGTTTGTTGTAGCATCCCTTCCGCCAACGAGAAGCATGCCTTCGCTGCTGACAAACCACCTGAACTTCTCAAACCACTTCCTGTCCCTTGTCTTTGCTGCTGATTTCTGCGCTTTCTCGTCGTCAAGCTGCTTTTTCTGCAGCAGCTGGGCGAGTTTCTTCCTGCTTTCGGCAAGAGCCTTCTCAGCGCCTTCAAGCTTCCTCTTTGCCTTCTTCGCCTTTTCGTAATACAGTGCAGAGTTCTGCTCAGGGCTTTTGGTTATGTCAAGGGTGAGTTTCATGTTTAACCGACAATTTCTTCAATCTCTTTTAGCTTCTTAATGTTCAACTGGTATGCATCGCCGTATTTTGTCTTGCCATAATGAATTACCAGCCCATCACTGAGGAGGTCTTCAAGAACCGTCTGGACAAATCCTGATAGATGCGAAGGAATGCCTGACGTGAGCCTCTCATACAACAGATGCCCTTTGCTGAATGCCTTGTTTGCGTATAGTTTCTTAATTATGTTCTTCCTTATCTTATTGTAGTCAGCATCGGACAGCTTCTTTCCCATAAAAAAGGTTTTACTAATACTTTTATATAATCCTTGTTATTTTGCTTAAAATTTATAGCCCATATCAGCCATAAATAGAAACATTTAAATACTTGCTTGCGGCAATATTTTGGAATGGAAGCTAAAACAGCGTTTTTGCAGATATTTGGAGAAAGCCCTGTGCTGAAGGTTCTGGACTTCCTGATAGTTAATGAGGACTTTGACCACAGCATGACGGACATAGCCAGGCATTCCGGTGTCGGCTACTCAACCCTTAAGCTGTTTTGGGGGAAATTAGAGAAAGGCGGAATTGTAAGGCAGACAAGGGCTGTTGGAAAGGCGAAGATGTACAGGATTAATTTTGACAGCCCTGTTGTCAGGCGGTTCAGGGAGTTCTATTGGGAGACAACCAAACACGCTGTTCATGGAGAGCTTAGGGCTAAGAAACTGGTGGCTTAAATGCCGGGCAGGCATAGGCTGCATTGAAAAGCTCTCCAGTATAGCCGAAAGTTAGCTACTACGTCGTGATAAAAACCGAAAGGTTTAAATACCTGACAGATTCTCCATATCCTATATTGATTTTTGAGGTTTACAAAAATGACTCTTGATTCAGCTGTTGTAAATGCACTTGAAGGTGCCGAAGCTTATGCTAGACAAGGAGATGCTCGAGTAATGGAAAAGTTACTTACAGCGGCACAAAGGGGTGCGGGAATAGCCGGACTGGACATTTCTGCAGACGTTGCTGATATCATGCCTATCACATATGTTAAAAGATAAACTTTGTTTTCGCATTTTTCAAGTCGCCATCACAACTTTTATAAAACCTTTTTCTTTGCAGCAAGTTTTATGAAGCCCGTGAAGCCCTCTGCCGAGCCTGTCATCAGCCTTCGTGATGTCTGGAAGACCTACACGCTTGGCAGGGTGAGGGTTGATGCGCTGAGGGGGCTGAGCCTTGATGTGCGCAAGGGAGAGTTTGTTGCTGTTCAGGGCCCGAGCGGAAGCGGGAAAAGCACCGCCATGAACCTTATTGGCTGCCTTGACTATCCTACAAGGGGGAAGGTTTTTCTTGAGCACAGGGACATAACTTCCTTGTCTGAGAGCGAGCTTGCCCAGATGAGGGGAAGGAAGATTGGCTTTGTTTTCCAGCAGTTCAACCTTATTCCGAGCCTGACTGCTCTTGAGAACGTGACGCTTCCCATGGTGTTTCAGGCCGTTCCATCAGGCAAAAGAATTAAAAGGGCAAGGGAGCTTCTTTCAATGGTTGGGCTGGAGCACAGGACGAATCACAAGCCAAACGAGCTTTCAGGCGGCCAGCAGCAGCGCGTCTCAATCGCAAGGGCTCTTGCCAATAACCCTGATGTGATTCTCGCTGACGAGCCGACTGGCAACCTTGACTCTGCAACAGGGAAGCACATTATGGAGGTGCTTGCAGGGCTGCATGAGAAAGAAGGTAAGACAATCGTGCTTGTAACGCATGACGAGCGGCTTGCAGGGATGGCTGACAGGGCGGAGTACATTATGGATGGAAAGAATGTGGTGAAACACAAATGAGAATGGTTGTTTTGGCACTGCTGCTTTTATCGCTTACACCGCTTGCGCCTTCTGTCAGCGCCGAGATAAGCGATGCCGCCAACATTCAGGTCACGCTGATTAATCAGGAGCCGAACCCTGTTGAGCTGGGCGAGCATCTCATTTTGAGGTTCAGGATTGAGAACCTTGGGAGCAGGCCTGCTCCTGATTTGAAGTTTGAGATTGTTCCTGAGTTTCCGTTTTCCATTGCAAGCGGCGAGAGTGCTGGGCGAAACCTTGGAACTATTGCAGGAAGGCAGAAGGATAAAGTGGGCGCTGTTGTGAGCTATGACATGGTTGTTGACAGCAGTGCGAGTGAAGGCA
>JACPIG010000045.1 GCA_016188205.1 Candidatus Woesearchaeota archaeon | reverse complement strand
TTGAAACCAATAGTGTTTCGGCCATATACAAACCGTATTTGCTGCAGTTTAAATATTTTATGCAAACCTTTATAAATTTTCTTTCTGCATCCTTAAGCCATGCCAGCAGGCGGAGTAATAGGAACCCTTGTATCGCTCATATCAGGGGCAGTGAGCAACATAGTGGCTGCAGCTATAATACTATTCATAGGATTCATAGCAGGACGCCTCCTTGGAAGGCTGGCTGAGCGCGTTCTGGACGAGATACAGCTCAGCAAGGCAATTTACCACGCCACAAAAACAAGCATCCCGGCAGCAGAGGTTATCGGCTACCTGGTGACATTCTTCATATACTTCCTCGCCATAATCATGGCGCTTGACACCCTGAAAATACAAACCCTGCTGTTCAACCTCTTATCAGTTGCGCTCATAGCCTTAATAACCGCATCAATAGCGCTTTCGCTGAAGGACTTTGTGTCAAACGTGTTTGCAGGCGCATACATACACCAGAGAGGGCTTGTCCGGAAAGGCGACACCATCAGAATAGGCAGCCTTGAAGGCACAGTCATAAGCGTGGACATGGCAGACACAAGAATAGAGACAAAAGAAGGCGACACAATATTCGTGCCAAACTCGCTAATCATGCAGAAAACCGTCTTAATAAGAAAGCGGGCGAAAAGGGCTGACAGGCAGCCGACTAGCTGAACACGTCAATAACCATCTTCACAAGCTTGCCCTCATACCACACGTTCCTTGTAATCCTCACAACATTCGTGGCATTAATCTTTGTTGTGGCCTTGATTTTCACCGGCACATAAGGCGAGCCCTCGCAGCACTGAACCTCTTGAGTTGAGCTGTAGTCAACCCTGAAGCCTGAATGCACCGCGTCGCAGACTCCTGCTGCATTGGCGTCAAAGAACAGGCAGCCGTTTGTGCCCTGGCACGAGGCATGGCATGTTTCATCGCTTGTGAATGTGCAGTCCTCTTCACACAGGTCAGAGCCGTATCCAAGAACAAAGTCTTCTGTTGCGCTTCCGAAATCAGGGACAGGGACGTCTTTCTGCACGCTGGGGCTGTAAGGGGACTTACTGGCAATCATGTCCTGAAGCCCACTGGAAACGCCTGCAATGCTGTATGAGCCGTCAGCAGCAGTAAAGGTGACATTAATAGTTCCAACCACCCTGACCTCTGCGCCGGCAACAGGAGCGCCGCTTGTATTCGTCACAATTCCAGACACGCTGCCAGTAGGGCTCACCCATATGCCAGGGCTGGCAGCAACACAAACCTCCATCCTTCCATCGCCGTTTATGTCCTGGTAAACCCTGTCCCTGTCAAGCCTCTCCTTCACCATGTCCCTTGGCAGGTTCCGCCTGGCAGCAAAATCAGCTATGTTGTTAAAGCACTTTCCGTTAAACACGCAGTTCCTCTCCGTGTTGCAGCACACCTTGTCATTTATGTCATTAGATAAGCCCTGCCTGAACCTTGCGGACTCGTTGTTGTCGTCCCCGCAGCACTTGTAAGACGCATTGAACCCTGTGAATTCCCCCGGCTGCTTGTCATCATCGTCATCATAGTCAAACCTCCACCCTTCACCGCTCCTCGTCCAGCTCAGACCAAGTGAAACGCAAGTGTTCATGTTCGTGTCAGCATCATACACTTTTGGCGTGCAACTCTCCACAACACCATTGCCATCCAAGTCAGCCCCGACATACTCAACATAGCCGCACGAGTTTCTCGCTATTCCGCACATTCCCGAAAGACCTTCAGCAAATGTATTGCTTGCGTTTATCCCGCACCTTGCAAGACCGCAATACCCTGCGCTTCCGCTTATGCAAATGCCTGTTGTGTCAGGAGAGTCGCTTACGTCTCCTGTTGCTGCCGTGTCGTAATCGCCGCAGTTCTTGGATGCAGTAACATTATAAAACGCGCCTGCGCACCCATGCTCTGTAAGAACGTTCCCAGAGCAGGTGTCAGCAATAGCATAATTAGCGTAGCCGTTAAACCCGCTAACTGTTCCTGCCAAAAGATAATTTACAGGCGAGCCGTCAGTATCCGCGCAGGTCTTCGGGATTAAGTCCCAGTCAATGTCAAAAAGCCTTCCTCCGCAGCCGCCCCACGCGTCTGAGCCGCAGGTGTCAACAGACTCAAACCCCAAATCGTTCCACCCTGTGCGGAAAAGCGCTGTGACATCCTTCCAGCCGCTGTATCCTGTACAGCACGCCTGCGGAATGTCAGGCCTGTTGAGAACGTTGCCGTTAATTGTTATCCTGTCCACGTAGTCGTCAATGGCAACCCTGAGCCTTATAACGTACTTGTTCAAGTCATCAACATACACTTGCTTCTCGCCAATAAGCCTTGACTCGCCACCATCGCCTCCGCAGGACTCCGGCTCCCAGTAAGAAGGCGGAGAAGCGCAAGGCTGCGTCACAGTGGCATACCCACTAAGCACTCTGACGTTATCATGCACGTTCTCAGTGCAGTAATAATCATCAATGCTGTTTCCTCCCGAAGAAATGTCGGCGTCCTGAGCTCCAGAAGCAGAGCACGTCTTAGGGACAGGGCACCTGAAAGTGCCATCAACAAGTAATGCATTAACGCAGGGGCAGTTGTAGACTACGCAGCCCTGCTGATTGCATGCATACCCTTCAGGGCAGTTTGATGCTGCTATGTAGTTGCCGGCTTCCGGGCACAGCACGTCAACAGTGAAACTGCACTGATAGTTATTGGTTCCGCACTCAACAAAGCAGCCGCCCATGCTCTGCCCGCTTGGCGAGAAAATCCTGGCATGCCCTGTAACTGCAAAGGCTGACGGAACCATAGTTATGGCTAAAACAAGAACTACAACAGCAAGTAATGTGTTCTTCACATTAACCCCTCAGCCAAAACTTTCTATTTATTCCGCATCATCTGCGCCCGTACAAGCAAAGCCAAAAGCGCAATGATGATTGCCCAGTAAACAGCGTGCCATATCAGGAACCCTTTTTGGGCTGCTGCGGAAACTTTCTGTGAATCTGACCTGAGCGCCGTGTTGTCTTTTTTAAGCTGCAAAATCATTGCGTTGGCTGCAACCTCGTTCGCCAGAACCTGCCTGTTATATGCGTCTGTGGGCTTTGAAGCAAGGCTTAGCCTGTCGATGCGCGCCAAATCCGCCCCGAATGCGTCCTTATACCTTATGGCGTATTTGCCCAAGTTAAAGATGAAACCGTCCTTGCTGATGTCTGCGCTTGTAACGTCTGCATAGGTTAAAGAGTCCGGAGCGCTGCCAATCTTGCCTATCAAGATTGTGCTGTGCGTGTAGCTTCCAAGTGGCATAATCTTTGTGAAGCCGCAGCCCTCAAACGTGTCATTTCTGTAATAAACAGAGACCGAGTACTGCTTGAGCGGCTTCCATTTTTCTGCAAAGATGGAGGTGTCAGGCGCCCATGAGGTCTTGCTGCCAAAGTCATAAACGTAATACGTGTATTGGGGCACGCCAGAAACCACGCCTGCTGCTCCCTTGCTGCTGTAAAGCCCTGCCCTGGTGTTGAACTCAGAATAGTTAAGAGGGAAAGAAACGCCGTAATACGCCTTTGCCTGCTGCTCAAGCAGCGCATAGCACGCTTCTCCAGCAGAGCTGGCTTTGTCTGCTGCAAAAACAGCCGTGCCTGTAAGAACCATGACAAAACCCAAAGCCAGCAGCAGATTCAGAACAGCCTGTGCCAAGCCTTTCCTCCCAATCATTCCACATACCTCTTGTCCTACCCTTCTTCCTCCTCCTCTTCCTCCTCTTCCTCCTCCTCTTCCTCCTCCTCTTCTTCCTCTTCTTCCTCTTCCTCCTCTTCCTCTTCTTCGCCAACATAGCCGCCAGATGTATCATAAGTTTCCTCGACCTCTTCGTAAGAAACTACGTGGTCGTCAGGATAATTATTGACGTCAATCCCCACCGCACCAAGATCCTGAGCAACTCCTTCATAATTGCCTGCAAAATAGTCTACAACTGCCGCAAGCACAGCTTCACAACTGGCATCACAAGCAGCGGGTCCATACGCAAAATAATCAGCCAATACTGGCCCTGCTACCGCATTTAGTGCGTTAAGAGTCTGACACTGCGCACCACATGATTGTACTGGTGGCGGTGGCGGCGGTGGACCACCAGGACCCGATGTAGGTACAGGCACCCCTAATTCCTGTGCAATCTCTACCGGCGGAGGTGCCGGAGGAGGCACAGAGTTAGAAGGACCCGGTCCTTCCTCCTCTTCTCCGCCACCTGAAGCAGTTGAAACCCTTGCAACCACGCCAACCTTTTTGGAAGCATTGCTCTTGTATATGTAAATGTCAACCTTGGCAGTAACAACTATTGCCAAAACCAAGAGAGTTGCAAACAGAAGCAAAACTACCAAACCCTTACCTCTTTTTCTCCTGAATAGCATGAAACAGTTTCATGGGCAAAACAGTATATAAACTTTTCCACCCAACAATTAACCACAGCATAGTAACAAAATAATGGAAAGATTTATATATGCAGCCTCCTAATATAAGGGTTATGAATTGGTCGCTGGAAAGTGTGGTGAAAAAATCACTCAAAGTTACAACCGGTAGGCGTGCTGGATTAATGGCAGGACTGGGCTTAGGGGTGTGGCTTTTAGCCGCATCTGCATCATGCGCCCAGGCATCAAGTGTTGCGAGAGCAGAAGAACCGCAGAATGAAGTCAGCATTGAGGCAACAGTAACACCGGAACCAGAAGAATACGTACAAGAACCAACATACACGCCAACAGCAACAGCAACACCAAAACCAACGGCAACGCCTCTGCCGGAAGACCCGTTAGGTATATGGAGATTTGTGCAGGAAAACCCCATAACAACAGATGTCAGCCAGATACAGCCATTCATTGATTATGCAGACAAGACCGCCAGAGGAACCAACACAATAGGCCACTCCATGCGCATTAGACTCCTTCCTGAAGAAGAATTTCTACAGGAATGGGTAAAGCGTGGCGGCTATGAATTTTGGGGAGTGGCGAAACCCGCTGCGTTTACTCCTTATGAGGTGGAAACTGGTCGTCCAGCAATATATCTGCCTAAAGGAGAACCTTTTGTAAAGACATTGTACAACGCATTTAATGAATCGGGAAAAGCATACTATTTGGAAAGAAACTATGCCAACGCGTTCAATAAAGTTGTCAGCGAAGCTACAGGCATTGCTGGCGAGAGAGCCCTTTCTGAAGCAATTAGACAAGCCACCGGTTTTGACATTTACAAGCAAAGAAGCTCATCAGCAGTCACATTAGCATCAATAGTTACACGGGCAGAGAGAGGAGACGCATCCGTATTCCAACTGGCTCTGCTTGCAAACTGGGTTGCAGCACAAAACACGGGCTTAATGCCTGTTTTGCAAGAAAGACCTGACGGCAGACTTACAGTGGAAGAAGAAATGATGATTCACGCTTATCTGGTGAGACAAACAGACCGAGGAATTATGGGCATGATTGAAAGAAAAGAATACCCGCCAATTGGGGACATGCGAGCCATCCTAAACAAAAGACCTGTCCCGAGCAACACAGGCTACCCTGGAGACGGCCTCGCAGAGAGGGGGAGACCTGCGCCTTAGCAAAAGTTCTATCAAAAGCCGGGCTCAAAGAGTTATAAATGCGGAAACAAATATGTGTGCTGATAAAATGGTTTCCTCAAAACTGGAAGGAATTATAAGCCACTTATCGTTACGACCGCACAACTTAGCGCTAGCTGCAGCAATAATAGGAATAGGACTAACATCTGTATCATGCGCGCCGCCAATAGAAGCAAGAATAGAACCAAACGGCAACAAGCAAGGAATAGAAGCAACAATAACACCGGAACCAGAAATATACGTACAAGAACCAACGCCAACATACACGCCATCAGTTACAGCAACTCCACGTCCGACTGCAACACCAAGTCCGACAGCAACGCCGGTACCGGACCCATTCGGGCTAAGGGCAAAAAAAGACGACAGGTTTAATGCTAAAACCTTTGAAACTTTTAATCTTCAGGGAGCAGTTGATTATTTTTTTGACAATTTAGTCAGGCCTTATATAGCAGACAACGCGCCTGTCTTGAAAATCTATAAGGATTATGAAACATTCACCAATGCTAAGCAGAGGGGCATTGACCCACGCAAACAAGTTCCAGTAGTGTTCATGACTGACAAGGCGAAATTTAGAAAAATAGCCGCTGACGTGGGCGCAGAACTAGAAGGACACACCACGGCATATGGGGTGAACAGAAACAACCGGGACGGCGTGGTTACGGAATATACGATATATGTTTTGTATGGCGGTATTTATGGCGATATCGTTTCATTAGTTTGTGATGAATCTGCAAAGGCTTATAGCATCATACTTAACAAAAACGTGGCTTCAGGCAGCACAACAGGCTATGCGGGCACGTTTATTCCTCACACATCAGTTATACCATTTACCTTGGCATGTTTTGACACGTTAGGGGAAGTTGGTTATGATATGCACAAAATAGCAAAGACGCCGTTTAACGAATTTGATTTCACCAGAAAGTTAAGAGGAATATTTGCACTGAAACGCGGCGTTCTTGACGAGTTTACTGTGGCAAGTTGGTTTGCTGCGCAGGATTTGGGCTATGAAGACCCTTTAAGCCGTATGGCAGATGAAGGGCTGCCTGCACGTTTATCCGTGCCACAGCAGATGGAACTTTTCCATTACACCAATTCAAAAACCGCAGATTATTTCAGGCAGCGGATAAAAAACGGGGAATTGCCTGACTTTGAAACCGTACAAAAAATACTCCTTTCAAGATTAAGGCCAGAACACCCTCGGCATAGTTTTGACCACTGAAAAAGTCACATTTTTATATTATCCCCGTTCCTATCGTGTAAAAAAGAGGTGGTGAAGAGGTGTTTTCGGGTTTGGAGTTCGTGGTTTTAATTGAGGTGCTGGTTTCTTCAGTCCTCGTATTCATGTATTTTTCAAGGAGTCTATCTTCTGCTGATGCGGGCAAGAGACGGGTTTTGTTGGCTGCTTCCGTAGCAGTTATGTTCATGCTTGTGGCAGTGGCAGCGTTCTTTGCAACCCAAGGTTACCGCGTAAGGGTGAGTTTTGGCCCGGATAAATACGGGGGCATGATTGATACGCACGAGCATTACTGGCTTGGAGGCAACATAGCTTACTTTGTTGAGGCAATGAACAGGACAGGCATTGATAAAGCCGTGTTTGTGCCGACTGGCTTTAAGCCAGACAACAAAGGATACAAAGAGAACATGGCTGCCCTACTTGAGCTCAGGAAGATGTATCCGAGCAGGATTGTTGTGTTCTGCACGATTGACGAGCAGAGTCCTGATGCGCCTGAAATCTTTGAGGACTGCATGAGGAAGGGCGGGAAAGGATTGAAGCTGCTCGGCTGGCACCCAAACTATGCTGATGAGCCTGTGAACAGCACAAAGATGTACAGGGTCTATGAAAAAGCCAGGCAGCTAAAGGCGCCCATCCTGATTCACATAAACCTTCAGGACTACCCTGAGTGGAAGCCCCAGTTTGAGCAGGTTCTTAAAGACTTTGGAGATGTGCATTTCATAGCTGCGCACTACTGCAAGGCAACGCAGACAAGCGCTGAGCT
>JACPIG010000042.1 GCA_016188205.1 Candidatus Woesearchaeota archaeon | reverse complement strand
ACACGCCTGATGTGCCTATAATAACATCTTCCTCTTCAGGATCCTGCATAATTGCCACAGGAACATTATTCAAGACTTCATTCTGCCTTTGGACTTTTCCTTTAAACACCATCACAACTTTTCCGTGCCTGACTTTTCCTGCGCCTTTATACCCGACCATTTCCGTTTCTTCGCCAGTCGCCTTTATTTCCAAATATTCAGCAACTGCTTTAGGCACAGTTGTTATGTCAGAACCAGAGTCAAGTATTGCGCCAAACTCCAAGAATTTCCCATTGTTCTTGAGAAGTATATCAACAACAGGCCTTTTTGCATATATGCCGCTGGACAATCTAAATTTCTTGAACCTGTAACTCAATACCATTTTAAGAACGGAGTCTAAGCAACCTATCCCGTATCCTTGTTATAAAAGGTCTTGACGACATGTGCTTGCTGCGGATTTTTTTTAATAATTCATCCAGGCGCGCATCGCTGTCCAGAACCGTACCCTTGTCTATAGCGATCCATTTACCAGAATATTCATCCAGGTTATTTTCGATAAACCACTCATAATTTGTCGCCACCATAACATCTACGAACAAATTAACAAATTATATAAATGTTTCCTTCATAAGCAGCTTCTATGAACCAAAAACAAAAGCTGATGCTGGCAAAGGCAGCAATGGAAGCAAGCAAAAACGCTTATCATCCGGTAACAAGAACAGCAGCAGGGGCAGCTCTGATGACAAGGGAAGGAAGCGTTTATACAGGATGCAACGTACAAAGCGTCATATCAGGGCTTGGATGCTGCGCAGAGAGATGCGCAATATACAATGCTGTTGCACACGGGGCATACAACTACAAGGCAATCGCAGTTTATTTCCCCACAAAAAACGGGGCGAAGCCGTGCGGAGCGTGCCTGCAACTCATAAGCGAGTTTGCACAGGTGGCAAAAACAGACATAAGAATACTGATGGTGAACAATGAAGGCAGAATAATTGCTGAAAGCACAGTAAACAAAATGCTGCCAGGGGCTTACGGGCCAAGGACAGCAGGAAAAAAGCTTGCAGCATACGAAAAAAACAGGGACTAAGAAGATTTATAAATAAATGCGGTTTCTGCAAAAACCGGGGCTTGGGAAATGGACAACAATGACAATGGCAAAGAAACTGCAGAAAAAGAAGCTGCAGAGGACGAGATAAGCATAGATTTCTCAAAGTTCAGGCTGTTCGGCAAAGGCAAAAAGGAGCCTCAGCAGAAAAGCGAGGAAAGCCGCGAAGAAAGCCACAAGGCACATGAGCATCCTGAGAAGCATCACGTTGCGCACGAAACGCGGCATGAAGCGCGCGAAGAAAGAAAAACGGAAGATGAGGAAGGTGAAATAGACCTTAAGGAGATAGGAAGCAAGTTCAAAGGGCTGTTCGGGCAGGCAAAAACAAAAGAGAAAAGCGAAAAGCACGCGGCAGAGAAGCATGAGCAGGAAAATCAGGACGAGCTTTCAGTTGACATAAGCGCAGCAAAATCCCTTTACAGCAAGCACCAAAGCCTCATTCTGCCAGGCATGGCAATAATTCTCGTTATCTTCCTGAGCGTTTATATCAGAATGCTGCCTGCTAACATGGTATACACAGAAGACTGGGCAAAGAGCAGCGTCTACGGCATGCTAAGGACAGACATAGGAAACCTTGTAGGCAGCCAATACCCAAACCTGCCTGACGCACAAAAAAATGCACTGATAGACGAGGAACTAAACAAGGCCTTAAAAAGCGACACCTATGTCTTCAAAACAGGGCAGTTTTCAGGGCAGGCAATGAGCATAAAGCAACAGGTAAAACAGACAGCTGATTATTTCAAGTCATTCTTCCAGGACGCAGAAGGGAACATGTATATGCCTGACATAGACCCTTACTACTGGTTTAGGTATGCAAGGAACATACTGGAACACGGATATCCGGGAGACATCCTGAAAGACGGAAGGAGCTATGACACATTCCAGCTTGCTCCAAACGGAAGATACGTTGAGCCCGAAGACACCTTTCACCCCTACTCAATCGCATATCTCTACAGGATACTCGGAATATTCAACCAGAAAATAACGCTGATGAAGGCAGAGATGCTCTACCCAGTCATAGTATCTGCTCTTACATCAATACTTGTTTTCCTTATAGCAAGGCGCATAATAGGGAACATAGGCGGGCTGTTTGCAGGAGCAATGATGGCGCTGAACCCAGCCTCCCTGACAAGGAGCCTTTACGGACATGGAGACTCAGACACGTGGGTTCTGTTCTTCTCTGTGCTTGCAACTTTCCTGTTCCTTGAAGCGCTTGAGGCAAAGAAGCTTAAATGGCAGGTGGGATTAGCAGCCCTCGCAGGCCTGTCCACAGGCATATACGCAAGGTTCTGGGGAGGGTGGTGGTATATATTTGACTTCCTCATTGCAGCAGCCGCAATATACACAGGCTACTTCATCATAGCCCACCGCGGCGAGCTGAAAAAAGGCGCAATGGGCTTCTTCAGGCACACAGAGATGAAAACAGTCGCTGCAGTCGTTTTCGTGTTTGTTCTCTTCTCAGGGGCATTCGTCTCGCTGCTCTCAGGGCCTGACGTGTTTTTGCTTTCGCCAGTAAGCTCGCTAGGATTCACAAGGATAAAGGCGCCTGTCATGGAAAGCCTTTGGCCTAATGTCCTGACAACAGTTGCAGAGCTGAATGAAGGCGACGTAAACGGGATAATCAACAATGTCGGAGGCATATTCCTGTTCTACGTCGCGCTGCTCGGAATAGTCCTGACAATGTCAAACAGAAGAGTAGACTCCAAGGAACTCATGTTCATAACAATCTCGGCAGTGTGGTGGCTCATGCTCCTGCTGCTAAGGAACAACTTCCAGCAGATATGGTTCATACTGCTGCTTTCATTGCCAATAATTGCAAGAGTTTCATATGCCGCAATAAGGTCAGAGCCCATAGACATGAAAGTTGCAGCCCTCCTCATAATATGGTTCATAGTCACAATCTACGCAAGCACAAAAGGAATAAGGTTTGTCATGCTTCTTGCCCCGGCATTCAGCATAGCATTCGGGGTGACAATCGGCTTCCTCTACAGGCATTTGAGCAGCCTGCTGACAAAGGAGATGCACATAAACAGGGCAGTAGCAAGCTCAGCCCTGCTTATAATATCCGCAATGATATTCGTATACCCGACAAACGTATGGGCAGTGTCCAACAGCGTTGCAAACCAGGACGCGCCAATGATAAACGACGCATGGTATAACGCCCTGACAGCAATACGCGACAGCTCAAACAAGACAGCAATAATTACATCATGGTGGGACTTCGGGCACCACTTCAAGGCACTCGCAGAAAGGCCTGTAACCTTTGACGGCACAACCCAGGGAAGCCCGCAGGCGCACTGGGCAGGGCAGATACTCAGGACAGACAACGAGGAAATGGCCGTCGGCATACTACGAATGCTTGACTGCGGAGGAAACAACGCATTTGATGAAGTGCAGAAAACAAACGACAATGACACAGTCAACTCTGTAAAAACGCTGTACGACATATTTGAAATTGACAAGGCAGCGGCAAAAAGCAAGCTGCTCAAAAAATACGGCATGACAGAGCAGCAGGCAGAAAAAGTTCTGAGCTATAGCCACTGCGAGCCGCCAGAAGCATTCTTCATAGCATCAGAAGACATGATAGGAAAGGCAGGAGTATGGGCGCACTTCGGAAGCTGGAACTTTGAAAGGGCATACGCATGGCAAAAGCTGAAAGACAAAACTGTTGAAGAAGCAGCGGCAGAGATGCAGGCAAAGTTCAACTACACAAAAGAGCAGGCAGAGCAGGCATACTTTGACATGCAGGCACTAAGCAATGACGCAGAAGCAAACACCTGGGTAAGCCCCTGGCCAAGCTACGGGCAGATAGACACCTGCTCAAAGCAGGGCAAGGAAGCAGTATGCAACAACGGCATGAGGATAAACCTGACAACAAATGACGTATACTTCTACACAGCCGAAGGCGTAAAACACCCCAAGTCCGTGGCATACCTGACAGAGACAGACGTCAAGCGCATAGTGCACGAGAAAGACGCGGGAATAGACCTCGCAGCAACATACATGCCGGAAGGAGACGGATACAAGCTCGTACTCGCAGCTCCTGAGCTCAACGCCAGCATGTTCACAAAAATGTTCTTCATGCAGGGGCACAGCCTGAGGCACTTCAAGCTATTAACCCACCAAAGAAGCATAACAGGAGCAGAGATATACGTCTACAAGGTTGACTGGAAAGGAGGCGAGCCAAACGTGAAAACAGAACTTGTAAAGAAAGACAAAGCAAAGGCAGGCGACAAAGTAAGCTTCAACTACATAGGCTACCTTGAAGACGGCACGGTCTTTGACAGTTCAGTGCACAACTGGAAAAGCAGCAACATAACAAAGGACTATGAATTTAACGAGAACACAAGCCCGTTCACATTCACAGTAGGAAAACAGGAAATAATACCCGGGCTTGAAGAGGAAATGACAGGGATGAAAAAAGGCGAAGAGAAAGTCATAAAGGTGCCACCTGAAAAGGCATACGGAACAGACCCTGCAGCACACCCCCTTGGCAACAAGACGCTGTACTTCAAGACAAGGATAGAAGAAATAAAATAAGGGTGAAAGGAGTAAATATAATTACTGAAAATGGTGCGACGCTTTGCCTTCGGCAAAGCTCTCGGGAGCCCGAAGGGCGCAACCCCACCCTCGCGCACCACTAACTGCTGCAAAAGCAGAAAACCAAAGCATCGCAGACAAAAAATGAACATATACGCAGTAATCCCGGCATACAACGAGGAGAAGCACATAGCAGAAGTAGTTGAGAAAACAAAAAGGCACATAAGCCCCAGTAAGATAATCGTAGTTGATGACGGAAGCAGGGATGCAACTTACACGGCTGCAGGAAAAACAGGAGTTATTGCAATTAGGCATATAGTAAACCTCGGGAAAGGGGCTGCGCTGAAGACAGGCTGCGACTATGCCGTGAAAAAAGGGGCTGAAGCCGTAATAGCCCTGGACTCAGACACACAGCACGACCCTGACGAAATACCGAACTTTGCAAAAGCATTAAAAGATGCGGACATGGTATTCGGGTACAGGGAAGCGAACAAAAGCATGCCGCTTGTGCTCAAATTCGGAAACTGGGCAATAGGAACAGCCATAAAAATCCTTTTCAGGATAAACATAAAAGACACACAGTGCGGATACAGGGCATTCACAAAAGAGGCATACAGAAAGATAAGGTGGACAGCATCAGACTACAGCGTGGAGTCAGAAATGATAGCGCTTTCCGGAAAGAACAAGCTAAGGTACAGGCAGATACCCATAGAAACAATATACGCTGACAAATACAAAGGCACAACACCTCTTGACGGAATATCAATAGTCATGAAGATGCTGTGGTGGAAAATTACAAGGTAAAGATAAATGGAAATAAAGGCACGGGAAAATGGTTCTGGGCATACAAATCTTTGGCGCGCTGTTCGGGCTCTTCCTCCTTTACCTGACATTCCTCAATTTCAAAAGAAAGGAGTTCACTGTAAACGAATGGGCGCTGTGGACAGCACTCGCAGCAGCATTCGCCCTCATATCGCTCGTGCCGGACATACTTAACCCTGTTGTACGGACACTCAACATAAGCAGAAAGATGGACCTGCTCATAATACTGGGCTTCATGTTCCTCACAGCAGCCATATTCCACACATACATCGTGGCAAGGAGAAACCAGAAAAAGCTTGAGGAAGTCGTGAGGAAGATGGCGATGCAGGAGGCGGAGAGGGGAAAAGGAAGAAGGACATGATTCGGTTTTTTCTACCCGAAAACTTATCGGAGCAATTCGATAACTCTTTTTATTTCTTGCGGCGTATGATTTAATTGGACGCTCGCTTTTTGATAATCTTCTTCTTTAATGATTTTATTCACCCCCTTTATTTTCTGAATGCCGATAAATTGAGCTGCTTTTTGAAGTAAACCTTCCGGTTTTTCATCAGAATACCACGACAGTGCAAAAATATCACAAACATCCTT
>JACPIG010000041.1 GCA_016188205.1 Candidatus Woesearchaeota archaeon | reverse complement strand
TAAAAGCAGGAATCACGAAGCAGCGTTCTGCTCGGATTTGAAGCGGGCTGTGGAGTCTGCAGGGCTTATTTTTGGCAGCAGGACTAAAATCATTGAGGACAGGCGTCTGAGGGAGTGCAACTATGGGGATTTGACAGGCTCTCCGGGCAGCAAAGTTGATTCCGCATTATCACGGCACATAAGCGAGCCGTTCCCAAATGGCGAGAGCTGCATGGATGTTGAGGTAAGGCTGAAAGAATTTTTGAAGTGGCTTGCAGGGCAGCCATTCAGCGACGTTGCGATAGTGGCTCACAAAGCTCCGCAGCTCGCGCTTGAAGTGCTGCTGAACAGCAAGTCATGGAAGCAGGCAATAAGGGATGACTGGCGGCTTAAGGAGCCGAAGGAATGGAAGCCGGGGTGGGTTTATGAGTTGCAAAGGTGATTCGAAATGCAACCCCCTATAAGCACAATTTTTATATAGGAACTGAAGAAAACAAACTGATAAAAACTGTGATGGTGTAATGATGAAAAGCCAGTATGACAAATTTCTTCACAAGATCCAGAGCATGAAAATGCAGGAGCTGTGGGATAACAAGGAAGACGAAATGTGGGAAGCGGCATGCCCCTGTCAAAAGAGGAAGGCGCAATGAAGGATAGCATTAAGCAATCTTGTGGCATAAGCGAGTTTGCGCCTGTTTGAGAATATTGCCTCCATTGGCGCATTATGCTCTTGCCATGCTTGCTATGCCTCGGTGGCGCAGTCAGTAGCGCGCGTCCTTGGTAAGGACGAGGTCGTGGGTGCAATTCCCACCCGAGGCTTAAACCCTTGAAGGTTCTAACGCCATATTAATTCCCTAATTCTTTTTTAGCTTGCATATATCCGGTTTATTTATGCGCATGCCTTATTTCCACCAGTATAGAAGAATGCAAGCCTTAAACCAAACATTAATATAGTTTTACACCGTTTGTAAAGGTTTGATTAAAGCGGGATTGGATGGTTTTGGAAAGCAGAGGTGATAGAAATGGTTTGGTTTACGGAACTTGGGGAAGATGAGATTGAGCTGCAGCAGAGCGAATTTGATGACGGGAATGAGGAATTAGGAGATGACGAGCTTAGTTTGCGCGAAGCCGCCTTTATGAGCGGCTATGATGCGGATGGGATGGATGCCTACTATAGAGGACTTTGAATAACCCCAGTTTACTTCAAAATTCAAAGTCCTTCTTAGAGAGGTTTGATATTTTTAGTGGGTTATTCAAACCTCTCTATAATGTGAATGGACAGAAATAAAGCTGCGCCCAAGCAGGCGGGAGGTGATGTGTGATGTGCTTTATGTGCAGGATAGGCGGAAAAATCATGAAGGCAAAGGACAAGCAGGGTGAAAGCTGCTCCTGCGGCAGCGGCAAAAGCCGCAAGGAGTGATGTGGCGCGTAAGGGCATGCGTGCGCATAGTTGCAAGTTGCAGAAGGCGCAAAAATGCGTAAGTGCGGCTGCTTAGAGCAGCTGCTTCAGTCTGCATGGCTCCAGCCTCCCCGCAGCGCGCAGGGATTGCCCTGCCTAAGAAAGGAACTTGTACGCGGCAAATCCTATGGCGACAACGACTATGAGGGCCATAAGCTTTTCATGCATGCACATTCCCTGTTCTTCCCTGCACCCCTTCATCGGGCACATTTTTGCCATGTCTTCCACCTCCTGGATTTTGCTCTGTAAGCTTGCTCATCTCAATGATTTACCCTGTCCACACCTCTGCTTCAGGGTGGTGTGTTACCCATGAGAACCAGAAGGCGTTGAAGCCGACTATGCGCTTTTTTGCTGTTTCGTCGTAGACGCTTACTTCTTCTGTTTCCGTAACAGTGAATTTGAGTTTGTGCCCGTTTAATGTATCCTCAAGCTGCCTTTTTTCCTTAAGCGTGGTGTAGTCGTATGCCTTGAATTTGCCGCCTATGCTGATTCCGTAGATAAGGGTTTTCGGGCTGAGCCTTGAGTCTGTGTGCTTTACCGGGAAGTAGATTTCGTCTGATTCGTAATAGTCCGTGTATGGGTCAAAGTTGTAGTTGCGCAGGTGTCCTGTTTCTGTTGACAGAACTGTGAAGTTTGCTCCTGAGGCGATGGCTTCTCCGAAGCTGAGCGTTGATGAAGGGTATATCTCCAACTTTGTTCCTGCCATCTGCCCTGCAATCGCCTTTCCAAGAACCTGGCTCCAGTAGCTGTCTGTCTGCCTGTCATACATGACGAGGTTTGACTGGTAAAGCTTTCCTGATGTGCCAAAGTCATAAACTGTGCTGTTTATTTCGCGCTCAAACACGATTGCTGTTGCGCAGAGAGGGCAGAAGGTTATTGTCAGAGGCTTTCCGCTTATGTTGTCGTTTACTATTTCATGCCAGACAAGTATGTTGTAAGGGTAGAATCTCGCTTCGCTGCCATGCTCTACAAGTATGCCCTGAGTGCCGTTTCTCACGAATTTTTTTGCCTCCTCAACACTGACGAAATTTGGCTTGTCTATTGGCGGTATTCCGTCTTTTGGAGGGCCTCCGGAAACTATTTCTGCAGGGGGAACTATTGAATTTGCGCTTTCCTGCTGCCCTTTGGCATTGTGCTCACACCCTGCCAGCAGCAGAATTAAGGCGAAAAGTACCGGCAAAAGGCTGTATGCTGCTTTCATAAGCAGTTCCACACGCCGCCGGTTAAAATATGTTGGGCTTAAGTGTTCCCTGCCCGGGCTTTCACTTCTTTTTCTTCTTCTTGCCTTCTTCAGGCGTGCATCCGCATACTCCGCACATTTGTGTCACCTCCTGTAAGGGCTTTATGTCATGTATGAGAGTTATGAGGCGTTATGCAGCGGTTGCTTAAATAGTTAACCTTTAACCATAGCTCAGTAGCCTTCAAACTCCCCGTATCTGATGCTTCCCTCGCTTATGCCCAAGGATTGCAGTATCTGAACGAAAGAAGCCACCATTTGCGGCGGCCCGGGCATGTCCCAGCCCGCAAATTCGTGCATGACTCTTGCATGTTCTGCGTGCCATTCGTGAAGAGGCGTAAAATGGGGCGTGCCTGCGATTCCAAGCGCTGCATATAAAAATATTTCCATAAAAGCCGAAATAATAACTACTGAAAAATAGAAATATTTTTATAATGCGGCTTTCCGTGTGCTTTCCATTGTTGCGGGTGCGTTGATGTCCAACATTTTTATCGGTTCTACTCCTGATGAGCAGAGGGCTATGCTTGCTGCTTTGGGCTTTCGTGACGTTGGTGATTTATATGACGCTGTTGTGCCTCAATCGCATCAGTTCAGTGGCGGGTTTGAATCCCTCGGCTTAGGGCTCTCAGAGCAGGAGCTGGCTGCTCGGATGGAGGCGTTGACTGCACAGAATGTCGTCTTTGACCAGGGCGCTCTTTTTGCCGGGGCTGGCTTTTACCAAAGGCTGATACCTGCAGCTGCAAAATCGGTAACAAGCCTGTCCAACATACTTAGGGCTTATACTTCATACCAGGCCGAAGTGTCGCAGGGCGTTCTTGTTACACTTTTTGACTTCCAGAGCACGATTCACAGGCTTACCGGAATGGATGTTGTTAATGCAGGCCTTTATCACGGCGCAAACGCCTTGGCTGAGGCAGTGCTTATGGCGCTGCGGCTTCAGAATGAGAAAAGCAGCGATAAGGAAAAGCTTGGAAGGCATAAAGTGCTTGTTTCGGATGCACTTCATCCTGTTGCACTAAGGAATCTTCAAACATACCTCGCCCCGAAGAAGGGCATAGAGCTAAGGCTTGTTCCTTCTGCCAGCGGCTTAACAACTGCCGAGTCAATTGAGGCGCTTGTTGATGAAAGAACGGCTGCTGTTGTTGTTCAGACCCCGAACTTCTGGGGGCTGCTTGACGGCATGGCTGGCCAGGCAGATGCGGCACATGCAAAAAAGGCTCTTTACATTGTTTATGGAGGCGGCGACCAGATTTCGCTTGCCATGCTTAAGCCGCCTGCTGAATATGGGGCTGACATTTATGCTGGCGAGGGGCAGCATCTTGGCATTCCCCTTTCTAATGGAGGTCCTCACATAGGGCTTCTGGGGATAAGGGACCGTGCTCATGTGCGGCAGCTTCCCGGGCGGCTTGTCGGGGAAGGCGTGGACAGACTGGGCAGCAGGGGATATGTTTTGGTGCTTCAGACAAGGGAGCAGCACATAAGGAGAGAGAATGCTACTTCCAACACGTGCACTGCTGAGACTTTTGTGGCTGTGGAGTGCGTGGCTTATCTGGCCCTGATGGGACATAATGTGCTGCGCGAGGCAGCAGAGCATTCGCACAGGAAGGCGAGGTTCATTGCAGAGGGCATATCAGCAATAAGGGGTTTCAGGATGATGTATCCCGAAGGAGTTTTCTTTAATGAGTTTCCTGTTGTCGCGCCTTGCCGCGCAGACGTGATTGTTGATGAGCTCGCAGGCAGGGGTGTTCTTGCAGGCGTTCCTGTTGCCAGCCGCTTCCCGTACATGGCAGGCGCCGGGGAACTGGAGAATGTTCTTCTTGTTTCAGCAACAGAAGCCACTACGAGACAAGGCATTGACAGGATGCTTGGGGGGTTGGCGAGATATGGTAACTAGGCCCGCCCCTCTTAATGAGCTGAGCCGTCCTGGGGCAGTTGGATACAGGCTTCCTCCTCTTGATGTTCCTGAAGTGACAAGCATCCCGGGTATTCCAGAGAGCGACCTTAGGAAGGATCTTAAGCTTCCGGAGCTTACAGAGTACGATGCCCAAAGGCAGTTTGAAGCGAGGAATGCTTCTGTCACTTCTGTTGGCAACGTGGACCTTCACGCGCTCGGTTCCTGCACTATGGAGCATAGCCCTGCTGCAATAATGAATCCCTACAATTTCCCATGGCTTCACCCGTGGCAGCCGCAAAACACCATGCAGGGCGCACTTGAGCTCCAGTATGAACTCAAAAGGATTCTGTGCGAGCTTGGGGGCGCTTATGACGGCACTCTTCAGCCTGCTGCAGGGGCGCATGGAGAGCTTACCGCGATGCTAATGGTTGCGGCATACCACAGGCACAACGGCAGCGATAAGGATGTTGTGCTAATTCCTGATTCTGCCCACGGCACAAATCCTGCAACTGCGGCCATGGCGGGCTACAAGGTTGTTGTGGTTGCTTCTGACAGAAAAACAGGCAGGCTTGATGTTGCAGATCTGGAAGCAAAGCTTTACGAACACGGCAATAAAGTTGCTGCGCTAATGATAACCCAGCCAAGCACGTTTGGCATTTATGACCCCAACATAAGGGACATAACAGATTCAGTGCACAGATATGGCGGGCTTGTGTTTTGTGATGGAGCAAACTTTGCGGCGCTTGTGGGAAATGTCCTTCTTTGCCAGCTGGGTGTTGACGCTTACCAATTAAACCTTCACAAGACATTGGGAGTTCCCCATGGAGGGGGAGGGCCTGGAGCAGGATTTGTAGGTGTCAATGAGAAGCTCGCCCCTTTCCTGCCCACATTCCAGTATCTTCTGCTCATGGGCTCTGATGGCTTGAGGGAGCAAAGCCTGGTTTCTGTCCTTCACGGCAATTTCCTTCATGAAGGGCTGACAAGAATACCCGGGCTTGCTCCTGCTTTCCCGGGGCTTGTGGCTCACGAGGGGCTGGTTGTGGTGACTGATGCCCTGAGATTGCCTTATGTTGGCAGTGATGGGAAGCCAAGGCACCTTGGTGTGGGTGATTTTGCGAAGGGCATCATAAGCCTGCTGGATGACGGACACCGCTTCCACGCGCCCACAATAGGCTTCCCAAGCGTTCCAAGGGAAGGCGCTGCAAAACCAGAATCAAATGTTATGCTGACTGAGCCGACACACAGCGTATCAAAGAGAGACATTGAGGCATATCTGGAACGGGTGCGGCACGTGATTGAAATTGCTATGAATGATCCGAAATGGCTGGCAGATGCCCCGTACAACACTCCTTCAGCCCGCATCGAGGAAGCAGAAGCCAACAGGCACCCTGTGCTCACATGGGATATGAGTTCTAAATAATTAATAAATAATTAATAAAAAAAGAAAAAAACGGCTTGCTGCTTATTCGTCTGAAGCAAGCGCGTAGATTGCCTTCAAAGCCACTATTATGGTTGCCGGCACGACGAAGGTCATGATTGAGCCGAGCACTCCGCTGATGTACGGGCCTACAGTGGCTACCTTTCCGAGGACATCGCCGCCCATGCTGACTATTACCAACGAAACGGTTGCCAGCAGGAATGGCGTTGTTTCCTTGCCTGTAACATTCAGGAAGCCGACAACAAGTCCCAGTACAATCAGCAATGATGTCAGCATCGGACTTGGCGTCTCTGATTGCGCCTGAAGGACTCCAGCCACTACAGCTATTATGACTCCCAGAATGAAAGCCCAGCTTCCGATCTTGGCTAAGGAACCATCTCCAGCCATATTTTTCACCCCCTTAGGTTTTGTGTTTTATTTTGCGGTTTGATTATCGCATAATGATTAGTGTGCCTTAACCCTTCTAATATTTAAAATTTTCTGTTTTGCGGCAGCAGGCTAGTAGATTTCGCTCTCTTTTATGGCTCTCTGCCTGCTTGTGAGCTGGACGCAGCAGTTCTTGATGTCGTTTATGCACTGCCTCAGCTCAAGGTTCATTATTCCTTCCCTTTCCTCGCTTGCGAGTATGAGGTTCAGCTTCTTTGCAAGCGACTCCATAAATGAGAGGTGCTGCTCTATGGTTTCAACGTCCGTGTAGCCTCTCTTCCTGGCAAGCATCGCCCTGACTTCGTCTATGCTCCTCTCCTCGTAGTCCTCAATCCTGTAGGGCTTCAGCCCGTACCTTGTCTTGACTTCAGACACAGGGTATCCTTCAAATGAGTATTCGTCAGCAACCATAATAAACGCCTATAAACGCCTTTCTCCAGAGCTAAAGCTGGCTTGGCTCTCCTTATGGGAAAGGTGGCTTATATATCTTTTGGTCGTTAAACGCGATTCAGAAAAAACTTTTTATTATTAAAGGGGTTTGGAATAAGAGAGATTAACGCTGGTCATTACAATATACCAAATACATTGCTGATGGCAGAAGGAATGTCTGACCTTGGTATTCTGTCACATGCCCGAAATGTTTTCTTGTAACTTCCTCTAAGCCAGACATATGTTGCGGTCCTCTTTCCACCGCCCTCCATTCTCCGGCATTTGCAGCAGTCATCACAAGAGCAGCAAGATGAGCTTCATATTCTGATTTGCCAAGAGTTCCCATAGTAAGTCTTGCTACAGTGCCCTGTTCTCCTCTTGCGATTGCTTCTCTATTTTCACCAAAGACTTCATCTACTGATGCAAATCGGTTTAATGCGGCGGTATAATCATCACAATAAACTCCATTGACTAATCCTGCGTTTTGTCCAACTAATTCTTTTCTTGGAATTCCCATAATAACATTTAGAAAATCTCATTCACTTATAAATTTTTCTATTTTGTAGCTACTATGAGGTTAATAATAATTCCAAACCACTTATGCCGGATTTCTATTGAAGTCCTGCAGTATAGCAAAGTACATTAATAATGGAACTTTCGATATGCACTTTGCTATTAGTAAATCGCACTATAATGTTTCAAAATTAATGCGATTTACTATTATGTGCACAGGCTGCTGTGGATTTTTGTGGAAAAACTTTATAAACCGGCTGCCGTGATTTTGCTTTTGCGGGCCCGTGGTCTAGCGGTCATGACGTCACCTTGACGGCCTTGCCCTGGCTTAAGGCAGCTCAGAGGCAGCTCAGAATGGTGGAGGTCCCCAGTTCGAATCTGGGCGGGCCCATATTGTTTGTAGTGTTAAACTAAAACTGGAGGTGTTGTGTGAAGAGGTGGTCTGCCGGGTTTGCAGCAGCGTTTGCTGCTGCGGCTGTTCTGGCTTTTATAGTTGTGAAGCCGCTTCTTACAACGCTTCTCGGCGCCTGCGTGCTTGCATATCTTTTCTATCCTGTGCATAAGCGGCTCAGGCGGTTTTTGCGGAGTGACTCGCTGTCTGCGCTGGCAGTTACAGTTCTGATAATAATGCTTATAGTGGTTCCTGCTTTTTTCGTCATAAACGCCCTTACAAGGGAAGTGATTGGGCTTGTTGCGTCTTCCAGCCAGCAGGAATGTGGAAAGAATGCTGTAT
Organism: Candidatus Woesearchaeota archaeon; assembly: GCA_016188205.1. Lineage (GTDB taxonomy): Archaea > Nanobdellota > Nanobdellia > Woesearchaeales > UBA10216 > JACPIG01. The sequence continues at coordinate 10,346 of JACPIG010000041.1, read as the reverse complement.
GCTCTGCCTTGGGTTATCTAAGGGGCATTGATCCTGGCTTGCCGGAAAGCCTCAGGGCAATGACTGGCTCGCTTGCTGATGCGTTTGCCAAATATGTGGCAAGTCAGGTTTCTGCGATTCTGCTGTCGCTTTCAGCTGCGCTTTTCCACTTGTCTGTGCTGTTTTTCATAACCTTCTACCTTTTGAAGGATGGCGCCGGAATATCAGGGAGGGTTATGAAGCTTTTGCCGCTCGAACTTATGCGATTGTGTTCGGAACAGTTGTTGTTGCGCTTGTGCAGGGATTGGCTGCGCTTGTCGGCTTCAGCCTGCTTGGGGTTTCAAACCCCGTGCTTTGGGGGGTTGTTACCGTGTTTGCCTCGCTCATACCTTTTCTTGGAGCTTTTGCCGTGTGGTTCCCTGCTGCCCTGATAATGGGTGTCAACGGCTACTTGCAGGGTGATTCTTCAATGGTTTTCAGGGCTTTTGCGCTGCTTGCTTACGGCGCGCTTTTCATAAGCACAATTGACAACTGGCTCAAGCCGAAGCTTATAAGCGACTCTGCAAGGATTCATCCTGTTCTTGTGATTCTTGGCGTGTTTGGCGGCATAGCTGTTTTCGGCTTTGTCGGCATGGTTGTCGGTCCTTTGATACTTTCGCTTTTTGCCGTGTTCGTTGAGATAGCGAAGAAGGAGGGAGTTATTTAGGCTGGGTTGGTGTAAAGCAAATATTTTGGGGATAGAGAAAACCAAATTTCTACGCAGCCATTATGGTCTCGTTTGCAAGGAACCCGCGTAGCTCTGACTCATTTGCTATGAGAGGCACGACTGTGCCGTTCGTCTTTATTGATACGCCGAACTTTTTGTAGCAGTCTGCCTGCATCGCGTCCAATGGAATGAGGCTGCATATGCTCTGGTTGGCTGTCTGCTCTGCTATCTTTGTGTAGCAGTAGCCTTCTATGGCTGTGCTTTCTGTTTCCCTGCACATGGACACGTTTTGTGTTGCTATGGCAACGTAAAGCAGGCAGTTCCTTCTCGGTATGTACTTAAGAATTTCATTGCACAGCCCGCGGTCTTTCTTCTTCAGCGCTATTAGCCCGAAGCACTCATCCCTGTCTTCCTCGCTTTGGGCTGCGAGCTGCCTGCAGTATTGCGGCTGGCTTGTGGCTATTGCTATCTGCTTTGTGCACGCATGGCGCCAGAACTTGTCTGGAGTCTCGATGCACAGAGTCATGTTGCCCTTATTCATGCTTATCTGGGCGTAGCAGTAGCCAATGCTCTTGCTGCTCTGCGGCTTCAGGCAGAGCTCAGCATCTCCAATGTTTATCGCTACCTGTGCCATGCACCCGTCACGCAGGCTGCTGCTTGTTATGTTCCCGCAGCCGGAAAGCCCTGTGCCATCAGACGCATTCACTGCCTTGTCGTAGAAGCACGTGTTGCGCCTTGACTCCTCCCTTATCTTGGGGCAGTCTGTTGTGCTTTGCTGCTGTGCGCAGCCGCCGAGGAACAGTACTGATGCTATTGCTGCAATAATGGCAATCAAAAGGAGAGCGGTTCTGGGTTTCATTCTTTGAAGCGGGAAAAAGCGGTGTTTATTAAATTTAACTGTTTGGCAAATTGTGAGGGGCGCTGACAAAAAAGCTTTCAAAAGAAATCCGACACCCTCAGTCAAAGACTGGGGGATTGCTCGCTCCCTTCGGTCGCTCGGTCGGATTTCTGAGAATAAAAATATTCCCGCTGACGTTCCAGCAAAGGTTTAACCACCAGTTAAAAACTGGTGGAATATTTTTATTTAAACCACGCCCTTCATATTGGTTTGAATGAAAAAAGCAACAAATAAATAATACCTCTGCAAGAAGTTCCCCATGCTCCAGAACACAGGCTTGGAAATCAGCATCTTTCTCTTCGCAGCGCTTGTCGGCTATGTCCTTGCTGTGAGGGTTGGGCAGAGCGCTGTTGTGTGGATGATTCTTATAGGGATGCTTCTCGGGCCTGGATTCACGGGGCTCGTGGGCTATGATGGCACTGTGGAAGTGCTTGCAGAGATTGGCGCAATCCTGCTGCTGTTCGTCATAGGGCTTGAGTCTGACTTCAAGGACATTTATTCTGCGAAGAACGGCTTGATTGCCATTGCAGGCGTGGTTGTGCCTTTTGCCGGCGGCTTTTTGCTGAGCAGGCTTTTCGGCTTCAGCAGCGTGACGGCATTGTTCGTGGGCACTGCTCTTACAGCTACAAGCATAGCCATAACTGCGCACGTGCTTAAGGAGATGGGGCAGCTTGGAAGCGGCGCTGCAAAAGCCATTATAGGCGCTGCCGTGATTGATGACGTGCTTGGCTTGCTGATGCTGGGCATAACAACCGGAATAGGAAAAGGCAGCTTCTCGTTCGGCGCGCTTGGAGTGCTGCTTGTTTCCGCAGTCATTTTCTTCGTGATAGCCGTGCTTCTGATGCCTGTAATTTCGGAAATAATCTCGCGGGTTAATGAGTGGGCTGAGTCAAAGGGCAGCTTCCAAATCACGATTTTGCTTGCAATGGCTGTTGCGTTTGCTTACAGCGCGGTTGCAGAGCTTATCGGGCTTTCTGCTATTGTGGGCGCATTCATAGCAGGGGTTACTCTGGAGAACCTTGAGATAAAGAGCTACAGGGAAGGGGCTGCTTATCTTGAGATGATTTTCTCAGCCATCTTTTTTGTTTCACTTGGGCTGCTCATAGACCTGAAGGATATCGGGGCTGGCTCGTGGCTGTTCATAGCCGCGCTTATAGCTGTGGCTGTTGCCACAAAGGTTGCGGGCTGCTTCTTCCCGGCTTTGTTCGCAGGGCTTAAGCCGAGGGATGCGCTTATTGTAGGCGTAGGCATGGTGCCGAGGGGAGAGGTTGCCATGATTGTCGCGCTGTTCGGCTTGACAGCAGGCATAATAAGCCAGGGCATATATGCCGCGATAGTGGTCATGGCGCTTGTAACCACGATAATCGTGCCTGTGTTTTTGAGAAGGCTGTATAGCGGCGCAAGGGCTTATTGACTATTACGGTTTTGCATGTTAAAACAGTCAATGTGCTCTTTATTTCAGAGTGCCTCTTCATTTTGCAAGCAACTATAAAAACTACGCCGGGACTGGGATTTGAACCCAGATACCCTTTCGGGAACAAGCTCTCAAGGCTTGCGCACTACCAGGTTATGCGATCCCGGCATCTTTATGCCTTCGTTTTTTATATGTTTCGTGTGTTTGCGGGTTTTCGGCAGAAGGTTTAAAAGCCAAGGCTCATTACCATGCTGAATGGGCAGGGTTAAAGTTGTTATGGCTGCTTCTCAAAATCTGAGAAGCCTGAAAGGGGACTTGGAATCACAGGTGAAAGCCAGTATGCCCAGCTTCAGTATAGAGATAAGACTGCAAAATAGAGCAGGAGTAGTATATCCGTTTATAGTTGTCATTGACCCGCATGGAAGGTTTGGATTATTTGAAAGGACAATAGCAGAATTGGTGCCTACGTATGATGGAACAAATGGAATGGCAATAAAAGTAACGGGAGCATACGTAGGGCTTTCTTACTATAATTTGGAGAGCACAGCTACCAGTGCGGGCTATAGAGTGGAGCCTGCGACATAAATCCTTCTCTTTTGCAAAAACTTTAAGAAGGCTTGGGCTTTACTACGGTACATGGAGCCGTCAAAAAAGCTGCTGAGACTGAAAAAAGGGCTTGAGGGACGTCTGGCAGGCACTTCATACCATGTCAGGATTGGCGAGAAAGAAACAGTTGACAGGACAACGGAGCCTGTGTTGGAGGTTTGGCACGATAACAATAACCCGGTCACTCGACTTTTTCATTCACAGACTGTTGCTGCCAGATTCGCGCCCATATACTGGCACGGGTACGGCGCAAAACCAGGCGGGACAGAAACAGACATAATGACAGTGGCATACCGTCCAAGCGAAAAGGAGATTGTTGCCAGGGCTAGCGACTTACAGAAAATGGTTTTGAGTTGCGGTTACCAGATTGAGCTTTCACGTCTGTAATAACGTCTTCTCCTTTAACATTGCAAAAACTTTAAGAAGCAGACAGACTTACCGAACCTCATGACACACACCCTGCCTTTTGCGTTGGCAACATACACGCCTGACAGGATGGCGCCTTCTGACAGGCTGCTCAGGCTTAAGCAGGGGCTTGAAGCGCATTTGAGAGGCACAGAGTACTTAGTCAGGCTCGCTGAACGCCCACATCATGTGACTGTTGACAAGATAGCCCTCGATGGGTATAAACTGCCTGCAGTGGAAGTTCACAGTGCGCCTGTGCTGGAGGTTTACCGCTTGAATTATGGGCTGTTTGCACCGCTGTTTAATCCGGACACTGTTGTTGCCACGTTCCTGCCCATGTATGAGCAAGACACAGAAACAGGTGTTATGAGGATGGAGTATCCAACGGCTGAAGGCAATCTTGTTGTCAAGACTAATGCTCTGGGGCGAGAGGCTCTGGTGTGCGGCTACTTGCGCCTGTCTTACACTTCAACCATAACATCCTCTTCTTCAACCTTGACAGGATAAGTCTCAACTGACACAGGCATTGTGAGGCACTGCCCTGTCTTTACGTCGTATTCCCAGCCGTGCCATGGGCAGGTGACTGTGCTGTTGTCAAGCTCGCCTTCTCCCAATGGGCCTCCTTTGTGCACGCACTTGTTGGATAAGGCGTAGAAATTTCCGCCTATGTTGAAAAGTGCTATCTCTTTCCCGTTTGCAACCACTGTTTTCCCTGTGCCGGGGCTTATGTCTGCCTTCTTTGCCACTTTGACCAATGCCATGAGAAGATGCAAAAAACCGCTTCTTATTTATATTTATCCGTTTTCCGCCCGCGCATGAGCAGCACGATTTGCCTCGGCATAGAGTCCACAGCGCACACATTTGGCATCGGGATAGTTGACAGCAGCGGCAAAATACTTGCCAACGTGATTAAGGCGTTCACGACTGAGAAGGGCGGCATTATTCCCGGCGAGGCTGCTGAGCACCACGTTGAAGTTTGCGATGAGGCGATAAGGGAAGCTCTGGGCAGCGCAGGCATCGGGATTAGGGATGTTGGCTTGGTTGCGTTTTCAAGGGGTCCGGGCATGGGACACTGCCTGAGGGTTGGGGCGTTTGCTGCCAGAACATTGTCGCTGCATAACAAAATACCAATCATAGGCGTTAACCACTGCATCTCGCACCTTGAGATAGGAAGGCTTCTTACTCCTGCAAAGGACCCTGTGCTTCTTTACGTGTCTGGCGCAAACACGCAGGTTATTTCCTTTGAGGGCGGGAGGTACAGGGTTATGGGCGAAACGCTTGACATTGGCGTGGGCAACTTTCTTGATGTTTTTGCAAGGCACATAGGCATTGGCTTTCCTGGCGGGCCTAAGGTTGAGCAGCTCGCGTCAAAAAGCAGCAGCTACGTTGAGCTGCCTTACGTTGTGAAGGGCATGGATGTGAGCTTTGGCGGATTGCTGACGAATCTTAAGCAAAAGTTCGATTCCAAAAAATTCAGCCGCGAGGATTTGTGCTTCAGCCTGCAGGAAACCGCGTTTGCCATGCTTCTTGAGGTAAGCGAGCGCGCTCTGGCTCACTGCGGAAAGAACGAACTCCTTCTTGGCGGCGGTGTAGCGTGCAATAAGCGCCTTCAGGAAATGGCGAGGGTTATGTGCGAGGAGCGCAAAGCAAAACTTTTTGTGCCTGATGACAGGAAGGTTCTGGTTGACAACGGCGCCATGATAGCGTGGACAGGGCTGCTTATGCACAAGGCAGGCATGAGAATGGGCATAGAGGAAACCGCCATCAGGCCTTATGAGAGGACTGATGATGTGGAAGTAAAGTGGAGATAGGCGGCAGGCTGTAAGGCAGGCTATAAACAGGGCAGCACAATACGTAAACCTTGCGATTCCGCCGCATATTTTGCATTTTTTCCTCTTTTTTCTGAAAGTCCTGCGAAAAACCCGGAATATTGCATCCTGATGCCGGAAACTTTCCGCTTTTTCTTCACGAGGATTAATTAAGCGGCTTGTGCAAAGAAAAAAGAAAGAAAAGGCATGGCCGAATCATTGCGGCCAGGCTAACTCGCTCCCGCACAGTATGAATGAAATTCATCATATTTAAATTTTTTGTTTGACTCTATGCCAGCGTGGCTGAATCAGGCAAAGGCGCCTGGTTGAAGGCCAGGTTAACTCGCTCCCGCGAGTTATGCGGGTTCGAATTAGCTGCGGAAATCCCGCCGCTGGCTCACAATAATACGAGGCAGGAAAGCATAGTGAAAATCAAAGCAGAAAAAAGAAATGAAAGTTGTGCTGAAAGGATGTAAACAAAAGAAAAAAGCCAGTAGATACTCGCGACGCACTAGTTAATGGGATGCGGATATTTATATTTTTCGGTGCCGGGGTGGCTGAGTCTGGCTTAATTATGAGGGCAAAATGCAGGAATCAGCGCTGCTCAGGCTGGCAATAGTTGTTGCGTTAATCGGTCTTGTCGCGCTTTTCGTAATCTCTGCAACAACTGAACTTGAGGTCACAAACACTTACGACATTGGAAGAAGCAACATCAACAGATATGTGCGCATCACAGGACAGATTATCAGCGTGAAGGAATTTGATAAAACGCTTTTGCTGGAGGTTTCTCAGCAGAAGCCGGTAACAGTTGTAATGTTCAAAGATGGCCAGGACAGAAGCTTTGCAACAGGCGACGAGGTTGACATAACAGGGCAGGTGAAGGACTACAAAGGAAAATTGGAGATAATTGCTGAAAAAGTGAAAATGAAATAAAGGCTCAAGATGCTACTTGAACTGCTGTTGGCGATAATTGTTGGCTGCCTGCTTGGCCTGGTCAGCGGCTTGACTCCCGGGCTGCACATAAATCTTCTGGCAGCAATAATTCTCAGCTCGCTGCCTTTTCTGTCCTCGCATTTCAGCATTTTGGCTGTTGCTGTGGCAATAATTGCGATGTCAATCACCCACACATTCACAGACTTCATCCCGACGATTTTTCTGGGCGCAGCTTCGGAAGACACTGCCCTCGCAGCTTATCCCGGCAATGAGCTTCTGCTGCTCGGGCTTGGCTTTGATGCTGTCAGGCTTACTGCTGTTGGAGGCCTTCTTGGGCTTGCCCTTTTTTCTGTGCTTGCGCCGCTTCCTCTGCTTGTCGTGCCTTTGGTCTTCCGGATTCTTTCAGGATACATAGGCGTCATTCTGCTTTGCTTTTCTGCGCTGCTGATATTGTGGCAGCGGACTGCTTCTGAAAGGCTCTGGAGTTCTGCCTTTGCTTCCGATGCTTTCAGGGCTTTTCGGGGTGAGCCTGCTTTTTGTCAATCTTGGCAGGGGCATAAGCATGCCGAAGCAGCGCATAGCAGAAGTTATTGAGCTGAAATGGAAGGAGCTTCTAAAGCCGGTTTCTTTAAGTGTGCTTTCAGGCAGCCTTGTGAGCATCTTTCCTGCGCTCGGCCCTGCCCAGTCTGCCGCAATAGCCACGCGGCTGTTTGGAAAGGGCAGCAGTTATGCCTACCTTGTGCTGCTCGGCGGCATAAACACGGTTTCAATGCTGATGGGCTTAATCACCATGTACACGATAGGCAAGGCGAGGAACGGCTCGATTGAAGCGGTGCATGAGATGCTGCAGAATGTGAGCGCCAGCCACGTGTTTGCGCTTCTTGCAGCGTCAATGGTGGCGGGATGTATTTCAGTTTTCCTTACGCTCCTGTCAGCAAGGTTTTTTGCAGCTTTTGTCAGCAGGATAAATTACAGGCTTCTGTGCCTCGCAGTAATCTGCGCGGTTGCAGCCATGGTTCTTCTGTTCTCAGGCATTACAGGCATCGTGGTCTTATTGACGGCAACGGCAATAGGGCTTCTGCCGATAATAAAGGGCGTTGGCAGGAGCAACGCGATGGGCTGCCTTATTGTGCCTGTGATAATCTATTATCTGGTGTAGAAAAGCTTAAATAGGTGTTATAACTATGGTTATAATTGACTGGAGCTTGGAGTGGTGTGTGAACCTTTTAAGGCGCATTAACAGGGCTAAAATAGCCATATCTTGCGATCGCCACTTGTTTAAAAATATATCAAATAGGAATTTCGAGTTGGATAAAGTTTTGGAAACTGTAAGGACAGGAAGGGTAGATATAGAAAAGTGTGCTTATCCAAACAAATTATGCTTAACAAGATACTACGGCAAAGAAAACAAGACGTATATTGTGATTGTAATTGTGTACGAACATCATCTGGAGGTTAGGACTGTATGGCTAAAAGATGGAAGGTGAAGTGCGATTGCGGCAGCTATTTTGAGGAAAAGGATACTGAAGTTGAAGGCATTCCTGCAAAGTGCATGATGTGCCCAAATTGCAGTCACAAAACATTTACAATTGACCAAGCCAAGGAGATTTTGAAACTTATGAAGCTAAAAGAGCTGGTAAAGAGTAAGAAGAAAATAATAAGGATAGGCAACTCCAAAGGCATAACCCTGCCTCAGGGCTTAAATGCAAATGTAGGTGATGTTGCTGTTATGGAAGTGGTTTCTCCTGACTCATTCCTGATAAAAATCAGAAGCGCTGCAAAGCATTAATGTGCCGATTACGACACAAAATGATACCTAGATGCGAAGGCTGCAAATATGAATTTGAAGAAGCAGTTAAAATTCAGGACAAGGGAGGGCTATTCCTTGCAACAAGCCCGGACTATCACGGTTTGGGTGAAAGAAGGCATTTCTTTTTAAGAATGGTGAATAAAAACGGAAGGGTAATAGTTGGCTAACATTTAATCACGCCTTTACCCTGCACCCTCCTGATGGCAGGGCTGCTATTATGTCGTCAAGCTCGCCGCCGATAATCCTCCTGATTTTCTTTGCTGTGTCGCTTGTCTTGTCCCTGCTCTGGATTATCTCTGCATATTTCCCGCAGTTCTTTTTTATGGCAGCCACTGGCCCGCACATTACCCTGCCTTCCGAATCAACGCCTATTGCCAGCTTCAGCTCGGCAGTTATGTAGTTTGTTTTGCCGTATATCATGAACGCGCCCTTGCCCATGTATTCGCCTGACTTTGCTGTTTTGCTCACCTGGTCTGGGTCTACATGAAAGACTTCAAGGACTGACAGCCCGAGCCGCCACGCCCTTGAGAAGCTTGCGGTTGCGGTTGCTGCTTCTGTTATTGTTTCATCTCCGGGCTTTTTGCCTTCTGTCTTGACTACAAAGAACGGGCTTCCTGCCATGTCTGTGTGGAATACGAGGTCTCCTGTTTCTGTGTGCTTCTTTATTATTATCTCGTTTGTTGTTGCATCCCTTCCGCCAGCGACAAGCATGCCTTCGCTGCTGACAAACCACCTGAACTTCTCAAACCACTTCCTGTCCCTTGCCTTTGCTGCTGATTTCTGCGCTTTCTCGTCATCAAGCTGCTTTTTCTGCAGCAGCTGGGCGAGCTTCTTCCTGCTTTCTGCAAGCGCCTTCTCAGCGCCTTCAAGCTTCCTCTTTGCCTTTTTCGCCTTTTCGTAATAAAGGGCAGAGTTCTGCTCAGGGCTTTTGGTTATATCAAGGGTGAGTTTCATGTTCAATCAATGATTTCTTCAATCTCTTTTAGCCTCTTAATGTTCAACTGGTATGCATCACCGTATTTTGTTTTGCCATAATGAATCACCAGCCCATCATTGATAAGGTCTTCAAGAACCGTCTGGACAAATCCTGATAGGTGTGAAGGAATGCCTGACGTGAGCCTCTCATACAACAGGTGCCCTTTGCTGAATGCCTTGTTTGCGTATAGCTTCTTAATTATGTTCTTCCTTATTTTATTATAGTCGGCATCGGACAGCTTCTTTCCCATAAAAAAGGTTTTACTAATACTTTTATATAATCCTTGTTATTTTGATTAAAATTCATAGCCCATATCAGCCATAAATAGAAACATTTAAATACTCGCCCACAGCAATATTTCAGAATGGAAGCTCAAACCGCGTTTTTGCAGACATTTGGAGAAAGCCCTGTGCTGAAGGTGCTGGACTTCCTGATAGTTAATGAGGACTTTGACCACAGCATGACGGACATAGCCAGGCATTCCGGTGTCGGCTACTCAACCCTTAAGCTGTTTTGGGGGAAACTGGAGAAAGGCGGCATTGTAAGGCAGACAAGGGCTGTTGGAAAGGCGAAGATGTACAGGATTAATTTTGACAGCCCTGTTGTCAGGAGGTTCAGGGAGTTCTACTGGGAAACTACAAAGCACGCAGTCCATGGAGAGCTTAGAGGAAAGAAGTTAATGGCTTAAATGCCGGGCAGGCATAGGCTGCATTGAAAAGCTCTCCATTATAGCCGAAAGTTAGCCACTACGTCGTGATAAAAACCGAAAGGTTTAAATACCCTGATAGATTCTTTATATTCTATATTGATT
>JACPIG010000040.1 GCA_016188205.1 Candidatus Woesearchaeota archaeon | reverse complement strand
TTGATGTGCAAATCCAGGGCTCAACGCATGTCCCGCCATCCCATACGGAAGTCAAAAAGCACATGATTAACTTTTTTAAATGGCATAGCGCAAATAAAAATAAGCTGCATCCTTTTGAATTGGCCACTCTAATCCATGCAAAATTAACATGGATACATCCTTTTGAAGATGGGAATGGAAGAACTGCAAGGGCAGTTATGAATTTTATTTTAATGAAAAAAGGCTTTCCAATGTTTTTCATACCTTTTGAGAAAAGGGAAGAATATTATCAATCATTGGATATTTCTGACAAGGGCGATTACAAAGAATACGTTTCCAGACTTTTGCATCTGATTATAGACCAAATAAGAAGTTACGGGCGCAAATAAAGAAAAAAGAAAAAGAATGATTTCTGTTGTTGCCTATTGTTTGTACCTTCCTCTAACACTGTCTGCAATAGGGCCAATAATCTTTGATCCAACATAGCCAAGAAACACCCCTCCCGGAATAAAAGCTGCAATCTGCCCTGAAGAGATGCTGCCGGGACTTTGTCTTAACATGGCTTCTGTCACCTCAGTAAGCCCATACCCTCTTGGAACGGCAATTGATCCTTCCAAAAAGCCGGGTATGATGGAAACGATGTTGTGTTCAAATACCTTCCCTGTCGCAGCATTTATGACGTAAGGCACACCGTCCCCAAGCACGTTTCCCGCGACATATGCGACAAAAGTGGCGGCTCCTGCAAGCGCAACAGGACCTAAAACCTGCCTAACGCCATGCTTAACACCATCCACCAAGTTTTCCACAACCGAAACATTTTCTGCTGCGTTCAACCTCGCTTCAATGCCCATAGCTTCAAGCTGAGCTGCACTTACAGTCATCTAAACCACCTCTCTGTTGCTTGTTTCTCATCAGGGGCTTCCTCGATTTCATCGTAAAAGTCGTTTCTGCCTGCGCTGCCTGTTATCATTATTAACCCCTTAAGGCATTATATATAAAGAAAGTATATAGTTTTATGGTTTAAATTAAATAAACTGTATAAGTTGTTTAAACAAACGATAAATATATAAACTCTTAAGGCTTAATGGGTGCCATGAGGCGCAAACTTATACAGATAGGGAAGTCAACTCTTCTTCTTTCAGCTCCAAGAGAGTGGGTGAAGCAGAACAGCCTGTCAAAAGGCGATGAAGTTGAGGTGGATGCGGATAATGACAAGCTTACGATATGGTGCGATTCGCGGGCGAAGAAGGAGAAGCTGAGCATTGACGCAACCGAGTTCAGGAACATGCTTCCGAGGCTGCTGTATTCTGTTTACAGGAGCGGCGTTGATGAGCTGGAGCTGCGCTCCAGGGACCCTGAATTTCTTGGCAGCGTAAAGTCAATAGTCTGGAAAGAGGCACTGGGGTTTGAGCTGATAGAGCAGAAGGAGGGCTTCTGCAGGATAGTGAATGTTTCAGGCAAGGTGGAGGACTTCGGCAACATACTCAGGCGCCTGTTCATGATAAACCTTACCATGGCTGACGAGGCAGTCCTTTCCATAAGGAAGAATGCTGGCATTGAAAACATTCTCTACATGGAGCAGGAAAACAACAGGCTGGCTGCAATGCTCCTAAGGTCAATAAACAAGTACGGCTCTTTCGGATTCAGGAAGATAGGGCCCCTTTATTATATCGTTCAGGAGCTGGAGAGGATAGCGGACAGCTACAAGTTCATTTCCCAGCGCCTCGTAAAGAAAAACCGCAACGCTTCCCTGAAGCCTGCAAGCATAAGCCTGCTGGCGGATTCCGGCACAGTCTTCAGGCAGGTGTATGAGCTGTTTTACTCGTTCAACCCGGACAGGGCGGAAAAGATAAAAAGCCTGAGGAACAGGGTTATTCGCGAAATAACAGAGCAGTATGCAAAGAAGCCGTCAGGAGATGACATTGTTGTCCTTAACAATGCCCTGAGCATAGCTGCGCGCTCATTTGACATGGTAACTTCAATCATAATACTTAATTTCTGAACTCAACAGCATAAGCGCAACCGGCTCTTGCTTCTTCCAGAACTGCTTTGATTCTTTCCTGATGCCCTGATAGCTCTCCGCCTATGGCTGCGTAGCCTGCGAGCAGCAGCGCCAGCGGCTTTGTGAATAAGCGTGTTTCATGCGCGGCATCAACTTCAGCATCAGTTGCAGCCTTCGCTTCATTGAATGCATTCCCTATTGAAGACCACGCCTGCCGGAAGGTATGGCTCCTTTCTGCCTTTTCAAAATACAGGGCTCCTGTCAATGCAACCAGATGCAGGCTTTCAGAGTAAGCCCTCATGTTATCCAGATAAGTGTTCCTTCGCAGCGCATACTCTTCAGTGCCCACATCACCCCCTGCAAACAGGCGCTCATTTTCCCCAGCAGCAGAGAGGCGGTTGTCAACAAGGGTGAACAGCCTGTAAGCAGAGATAATGAAAAAGTTTGCAGCAAGGTCTTTGGGAAATATTACGCCTGTTTCTGCAAGCACGCTGCGCAGGGAGCCAAGCGCTATCTTTAAAGCCCTGTTCATGCCCGACTGCGGAACCCCAAAACCCGTCCTTGTAAGATATTCCCTTTCAATGTATGCTTTTGCATGCCCAATCCAGTTGCCGTCAGCTACAGGCAGCCCGTATGCTGAGAAGCACGCCGCTATAAGCGGCTCCATATAATGCCTGTCCATGTAGCCCTGATCGTAAACTCCTGTCGCGCCCTCAAGCTCCCTCCCCCTGACCAGCCTCTCGTCCCTCACGTAGAAATCCACCAGCTCTTCAATGCCCGGCTCTTCTATGCCGAGCCTCAGCTTGAAATTCGGCAGCGCAATGTCCATAACCCTTCCGTACCACTCTCTTCGCTTCAGGGCTGGCTCGTCAAGCAACGCCATCACCCTTTCCTTTGAAATCCCTGTTTCCATAATCAGCGGCTCCATCCTTTCATAGGCAGAGCTTAACCTCGCCCTATAATATTTCATTACATCAGATGCCCTCTCATCAGGTGAACTGCAGGGAATAGCCTTACGTTTGTATTCATGATACCTTGCCGATATGTTGAACAGGGCATTCATGGTTCTCCTGATTGCTTCCCTCGGGTTTTCCAGGCTGAAACTGTTGTCACGGTTACTTGCCAAAGAAGCCAGCATTGAAACCACATTGGCAAAAGTCGGACCTATGAAGTATTCCCTCACCACAACAGCTGTCCCGTCACCCATGCCAACATGGAAGAGCGGTCTCGCCATCCTTGCAGCCTGGCCTGAAGATTCGGAGTTGAAATGCCCTGCATCACTTATTATCTCCTCAAGGTTCCCTGCCTGCTCTAATTTCATGCACAGCCCTTTCTCAACTTCACCAGTTTCAGGGTCAATATAGTGGGACTCAGGATTAATAGGCGCGCCGCTCATCAGGGTTGCCTTAACCCCTCCCCTTAGCGCATCAAGCCTGTCAGCCCTCATTATGAAGCGCCTTCTCTGAACAAGCTCTTTCACGGCTGCTGCGACTTCTGGAGGAACAGGCTCGCTGCTTTCTTTTCCCATGGCGGTTTCAGCATACCCGAGAACAACCCTGAGCAGCCTGTAAGCCTTGTCATCCTCCTGCTGCATTACTTCTTCAAGCCTTGACACAAGCCTTTTCATCCTGTAGCCGCCTGAAATGCCAGGCCCAGATTTTCCAGGAGCCTTAAGCACAGGCTTCATGTAGCCAGAAACCCATTTCTTTTCCTCGTCCAGCCACGGCTTATCAGCATCAGGCTCTGCAACTATGGCGCTTATGCCTCCAACTTTCCTGATTGCATCCTGTGCCGCATTGTAGTTCTTCACCCACAGCACGCCGTAGCCCTTATCAAGCAGCGCGTCCTTAATAGCCTGGCCTGCATGCCCCTCGCCATAGTAAAGAAGAACAACCCTTGGATTGTAGTCTTCTGCCTCGTGCCATTTGTCCAGAAACCTTCTTGACCTGCGCGCTTCCTCAAACTTTTTGTGCGCCATTAAGCCGCCAACAGCAGATGCCACGCCAGCAGCCCCAATAAGAAATCTGTGCAGGCTTACAAATTTTCCTGCTCCCTTAACAATGCCCTCAAGCCCCCCAAGCAAACCCGGCATGCAGCCATGGAAGTCGTTTTTTGCTTATCAATTTTGTGCAACAAAAGGCTATTCAACAACCTCTGCGTTGGGCAGCCCTTTGAATGCCTTGTCTGATGTAAGAAAAACGAGGCCATTATCAAGAGCTGCAGTATAGGCAACAGCATCTGTGTATGAAAAATTTCTGTCTGATGAATGCTCAAATTTGAATCTCATCGCCTTTTTCACAAGC
>JACPIG010000039.1 GCA_016188205.1 Candidatus Woesearchaeota archaeon | reverse complement strand
CACAGAGACAGGGAAGAGAGATGAACTATACTGCTGATACGTGGTTCTTCCTGAAGCTTATAGGAGAGGAAAATGAAAAAGCAAGACAAATTTGGAAGGAGATAACTGAAGGCAAAGGAAGGCTGGTTGTGCCGACAGTAGTCATTGCTGAATTGTCCAAAAAGCTGCTAAACAGGAACTTCAGCAAGGAACTGCAGGAGCTGATGGTTGAATTTGGAAGGTCAGAAAAGATTCATATTGCAGACTTAACCACCAAAATGGCTTTATTTGCAGGGAAACTGGGAAGCAGCTATAATATGCCGGCATTTGATTCAGTGGTTTTGGCCACAGCCATTTCAACCGGGCATAACACTGTTTTGGCTGATGACAGGCATTTTGCCCTCGCTGTAAAGAGCAATCAAATCAGGATGGCAAAATTTTAGGATTCACCAGAATGTTTGACAAGATTTAAATTAGAATCAATATTCCTTGCCATAATGGTTGACAAAGACAGGCTTATTGCCGCCCTCAAAGACTGCTTTGACCCTGAGCTTCAGATAGACGTCTGGACTCTCGGGCTGATTTACGATTTGGCAATCTCAGGTGACGGAGAAGTCAGCGTAAAAATGACGCTTACGACTCCATTCTGCCCTTACGGCCCTGCGCTGATGGAGGACGTTGAGGCGAAGCTCAAGGCTGTTGAGGGCGTGAAGAAAGTCAGCATAGAGCTTGTTTTTGAGCCGCCATGGCAGCCTTCCGACGAGCTCAGGGCGATGCTCGGAATATAGCGATGCACTGGTTTTTAGCTAACCCCTTAACATTTTCGTATACAGGTAGGGGGTTTGCTTTTGAAACATATATGTTGGAGTTCAGAAATATTTAAATAGATACGTAGTGCAGATATTAAGAAATTTTAACAAAATCAGAAAAACAATTTTTGTTAAAACCTGTTTTGTTGGCGCAAAACGGTTTTAATCAACATCAAACTGGGATTAAATTCCACTTGTTGGCGCAAGTGAACTTGTTCTTGAATGAGGTATATGTAGTTGCAGCTATTTAAACATTTCTATGTTTAAACAGTTGTTTACGAAAATATACTTCTAACAATATAAACAAAAAAACGGGCAAGGGGGCTGGAAAAAATGGACTTTATCGTGCAGGACGCATTAAAGGCTGCGGAAGAACACAAGTATGCTGGTCTTGTAGGCCAGGCAAACATAAAAGTTATGGGAGTTGGAGGAGCAGGCAACAACATGGTGTCGTGGCTCCACAGGAAGGGCATAAAGGGTGCTGAGATTCTTGCGTGCAACACAGACAAGCAGCACCTGGAGATATCTTCTGCTGACAGGAAATTCCTGATAGGAAAGGACCTGACTCGCGGCCTGGGATGCGGAGGCTTCCCTGAGAAAGGCGCAGAGGCGGCAAAGGAAACCATGCAGGAAATAAAGGAAGTAATGCGGGAAGCTGACATGGTGTTTGTCTGCGCAGGGCTGGGAGGCGGAACCGGCACAGGAGCCGCACCGGTTGTGGCGAAAGTGGCCAAGGAGACTGGCGCAATAGTCATAGGCACTGTCACGATGCCTTTCAAGATTGAAAGGGCGAGGATTGACAAGGCAGAGTTCGGCTTGGGTCAGCTCAGGCAGGTATCAGACACAGTCATAGTCATTGACAACAACAGGCTTGTGCAGATAGCCGGCAACCTGCCGATAGAGCAGGCGTTTGCTGTTGCAAACGAGCTTGTTGCAACAATGATAAAGGGGATAGTTGAAACAATAGCAGTTCCCTCGCTTGTGAACCTTGACTATGCAGACGTCAAGGCGATTATGACGAACGGCGGCGTTGCGGCAATAGGCGTTGGAAGTTCTGACACGAACAACCGCGTGGAGGAGGCTGTGCAGGGCGCTTTGAGCAATCCGCTGCTTGACATAAACTACAAGGGCGCGACAGGGGCATTGATTCATGTATCAGGCGGTCCTGACATGACGCTTGACGAGATAAACAGGATTGGCGAGCTTGTCACGGAAAGCCTTGATGACGACGCCAACGTCATATGGGGCGCGAGGGTTACCGAGAACATGAAGGGCAAAGTCACAGTAATGACGATAATAACAGGCGTCAAGAGCCCGTGGATTCTGGGCAAGCTTGACAAGAAGCAGGGCCTGGCAAGGCGGCAGGAAATATCTGACGAGCTGGGCATAGAGGTGATAAACTAAGGCAGCAAGGAACTTGCACGATCACCGTCAGGTGTGTTTTCTTTGCCTTCATTTACCACCCCCAACAACAATAATGAAGGCATGAGAAACTTGGTCTCCAATGCATCCTTCAACGGATGCATCTGGAGATTTTTTAATTCTGTAAGAAAAGTCTAATTTTTGCTTAAAACAAGCTTTTCTGCTTCGGCAAGCACTGGCTTCCATAAAGCCTTTTTTATGGAAAGAACGTATTCGGCTTCTTCTTCAGAAGGGATGTAGCCTATATAGTTTATCCTGTGCCTCAGCTTTCTTATTTCGTGAAGCAGCATAAGGGAGCGGGGTGTTTTGATTTGCAATCTCACTATGGCGTCAATCATTTCTGCATGATGGTCGCTTCCTGACGCCTCAAAGCCTTGAGCCGTAAGCAAAGCGTCGCCAAGAATCCTGAAGTTTTCATACACTCCGCGGATTATTGACTGTGAGGCTTCCCTGCTTACAGGAACGCTTTCAATGAAGCCCATGTCAATCCTTGCCGCAGCAATCATGCTTCTGGCTTTGGCAATGTCAGGAACCTTTTTTCTTATCATGGCCTTGCCTCTAAGAACCCATCCAAAATTATGCCGTTGGCTATATTTGCAAAAACGTTAAGGTCTATCCTGTTTCTGGAGAAAACATGAAGGTTAACTTTTACATCTTCCCTGTAGCCAAACTGCTTTATAGTAGTAAGCTCTACAATTTCAAGCGGCTTATTGCCTATAACCTCAACAGCAATGTCCAAATCGCTCTCTCTTGTGTCATCTCCCTTCCTGTAGCTTCCAAACAGGACTATTGCGAGGGGGTTGAAACGGGTTTTTACGGCTTCTACAATGCCAGATTTATATACGAGGTTAAGGTGGTAAGGTATCTTCTCGCTGACAAAATAAGGGTGGCTTTGGTTGGCTTTTATCCTCCAAAGCTTCCCAAGGCGCTGCAAATCCAGAAACCCCTCTTTAACCATTTTCTTAACAACAGTGTGGCCTGTTGTTTTTGCTATGCCAACTGCCTTGCACACCTCATTGAGAGTGAACTCCTTATTATGGTAGTCCAAAAACCAATATAGAACATTAATGTAGGCAAATGCAAATTCGCTTGCGCCAGCTATTGCCTGTGCTTTTAGCTTCAACATAACCATCGACAATGCATGCAACTATTTAAACTTTTTGGAAACCAACTGGTTTTAAAAAAGAACAAGCGGTTTCCATCAGAACCAGTCTTCTAATTTTTCCCAGTAACTGCCATTAACAGCTTCTCAGCATCCGTCTTTACCCCCAGCTTCCTGAAGAAATCCGCAACATTCACAGCATCCCTTTTGAGCATCTCGCCTGCAACAGGGCTTTTGAGCGGCGTTGCCTGGGAGAAGTCTATGAGCACAGGGCTTTCCTTATGGTTGAGTATGTTGAATTTTGAAAGGTCGCCGTGCACAAGCCCTGCCTTGTAATACCGCCTCATGTTCTCAGCCACCTTGCCGAAGAAGTCATTTGGGTTTTTTGGAACTGCGTCTTTGACTTGTAGCGCAGCTTCCTTGTCGCCGATAAACTCCATCACTATAATGTTCTTCAAAAAGGCTATCGGCATTGGCGCCTTTACCTCTGCCTGCCTTGCAGCAAGAAGGTTTCTGTATTCCCGCTGAGCCCATGCGAATATGACTTCCCTCCTTCTTCTCTTCAGCCCCGCAAACCTCGGGTCATTTCTTATGTAGTAGTATATGTTGTTGAAATCGCTTGTCTCAAGCCTGTGTATCTTGACTATGATTTTTTCCTTGTCTCCAACCCTTGCGGTTGCTGAGAAGACGTTGCTTTCCTTGCCTATGCTCACAGGGCTCAGGGTTTCCTCATCAAAGTACTTCCCAAGCCTGAAAATATTGGAAAGCGTGAACTGGTCAAACACGTCTTCGTAGGTTTTGAACTTTTCCCTTGTTTTGCGAACCACATGGCGGATAAAGAAGGAGCCACTATATAAACTTATCAAGAACCGGCTTTTTGTGCAAGAATCCCGGCAACATGCTCTTCCATTCCCGGATTGACAGGATGATACTTTAGCGGAGCATCAAGCCCTTTGTTGAGGAGCCATTCACCAACCAGAACTGTTCTTGGAAGCCCTGTAACCAAGTAGCCGCGCTCTATGTAAGGTTCTAATAAGCTGCCTTGTGCAGCTCTTTCCAAAGCAGCTGTAAAGCCGAGAGCAGCCATGGCAAAGTCAGCAGCATATCCAATGTCTCTTCCATGAGAAACTTGTCCATGCTCGTCACAACTGGCTATGTTGGCTTCTATGTAGTTGCCAAAAGCCGCCAACCATTTGTCTAACCGTCCTTGCGGCCGGTTGACAATAGCCAAACTACCGCCGTCAGCAGTGACAGCGATAACATAGGCGTTGTTAGGTATGGCTTCAAGGAGCCTTGGGGAACCATCGCTCATACGGAGAAATTCCGGGTTAATATCCCTCTTGTCCCTGTTATGCAGAAGCCCTGCTGCGATGACAAGCCCGCTGTTAAAAGGTTTCAGCAAGCCGCGGTAATCATGAAACCTGTTGAGTTCAGCTATTTCCTGTCCAGATGGTCTTGGGTCAGATGCTGCATAAACGTCTTCATAAGTGGGCTCTAAGACTTTCATCTGGGCTTCAAACAGCTTTCCTTCTATCTCCCTCCTTGCTGCTCTGCCGATACCTTCAAGGCTGCGTCCGGATAAGACAGCGTCAAGGGCAACTTCCAAACTCGGCACTCCCCTGACGGTTTCATTTGTCCAGAAATACAAGCCAGGATGCATCTGCTCAAACTCTGCCTGTGTTCCGGCAAACACTGCCTCTAATGGGGATATGTAAACCATTGTATAATCACCTACATTGTATGAAAGGCATAACAATTTGTATAATTATTTATGTCTTTCATTATATTTTGCCGCATATCCATTTCCATTCATGGACTGTGTCTCTGCCAATCTTGCCTCAAGCATATAAGCATTGCCGGCAAAGTTTTGCGCGACAAAAAGTGGCGAATCTGCCAGCAGCAGCCCTAAAGACGGGTATTTCATTACAGCCTCTGCCGCGTGAGGCAGAATCGTCTCTATATCGGCTCCCCAGCCAAGCGGCTGCATTTCCCTGTGATTTGCTATTTCATAAAAGTGGTATCCGTCATTGGCAATGTACATCTCTGCCCTGCCGTGCTCTCCGCCGCCGATAAGCCCCCAAATTGTTACTGTAAGGCCAGAGTTATTGGGTGCAGTATCTCGTGCAGCAGCCCTTTCCATAAGACCCTCTACATAGTCGCTGTTGAGAATGTTTCTGACTATGTATGCGAGCCTGACAGCAGAGGCAGGAACTAATCCCATCCCCGGTCTTTCCGGAAGCCTGTAATAATCGCCATGCTCATAGCCCGGAAACTCAGCTGCATTCTTATTGCCAACTGTTACGCGCACAAGGCTCTCATCAACAGAGCTGAGCCTCTCAGCCAAGCCGTCTATCCCTGATGCAGTCAGAACTTGAGTTGCCATTTTGTTTTTCTCCTGCATAAGCGCAAATAATCCTAATATATAAACATTTCGTTTTTAACCACTTAATAGTAAATATACTGCACCATACAAACCTTTTTATACTTGCTCGCATTACTATGAAGGGTACGTCAACTGGCCAAATGGGTCCTTTCAGAGCTGCGCATCTTGAATGCGTGCGCAATGACAGGGAGACACTCTTGGCCGGAACAGCCCGTCACGAGAGTACCCGTAGGAGCTCACGACGCAAGTCAAGCAATGAGCCCGGGGGTTAGTGTTACGGGCAACAACCCTTTATTAAGAATCAATAAGTTAAGGCAATAGGACAGGCAAAATTTTTGCTTTGCTCACATTCACAAGCATCATGTCAAAGGCAAAATCCGCTGATGATAGCAGCATTTGAAGACTGCTGATTGTTTGGAATAACTTGTTCTATTGCATTTTTAAGTTGTAAAGCTTTGGAAAAGGTGATTTGAATGGGAAAGATAAGTCCGGTTTCGGCAAAATACATAATACAGACCACGATAAACATTGACGGTGTTGTTGACAGGCCTGATGTCATAGGCGCGATTTTCGGCCAGACAGAGGGGCTGCTTGGCGCGGATTTGGAGCTGAGGGAGCTTCAGCGCTCTGGAAGGATAGGCAGAATAGAGGTAAACACAGACACAAGAAGCGGCAAGACATCAGGCACGATAATCATTCCTTCGTCTCTTGACAAGGCAGAAACCTCAATAATAGCTGCCGCGCTTGAAATAATCCAGAGGATAGGTCCCTGCACGGCAAAGATGAAGGTGGACAGGATTGAGGATGTGCGCGTCACAAAAAGGGCGTTTGTTGTTGAGCGCGCAAAGGAGCTTCTGAAGCAGCTTATGGACACCATGATGCCTGACTCTCAGGAGATAGCTGACGAAGTCATGTATTCGGTAAGAGCCATGGAAATCAGGCCTTACGGAAAGGACAGGCTGCCTGCAGGCCCGTTTATAGACGAGTCAGACGAAATCATAGTTGTTGAGGGCCGCGCAGACGTCCTTAACCTCATAAAGCACGGCATAAAGAATGCGATAGCAATGAACGGGACTTCGGTGCCTGAGACAATTATTGATCTTTCAAGGAAGAAAGATGTTACAGTGTTTGTTGACGGCGACAGGGGAGGAGACCTTATACTGAAGGAGATTCTTGGCGTCGCCGATGTTGACTACGTCACAAAGGCTCCTGACGGCAAGGAAGTTGAGGAGATAACGAAGAAGGAAATCCACAAGGCGATAAGGAGCAGGGTTTCTGCTGAGCAGGCAAGGTTTGAGATATTCCCAAGGCAGGAAGCGCTGAGGCAGGAAAGGGAGCTGAAGCAGGAAGTCAGGCATGAACCGCGGGAGATGAGAAGGGAAACGCGGCAGGAGATAAAGCCTTTCGCGCAGAAGATGCAGCAGATACAAGTACAGCCTCAGCAGCCCCCTGTTCTGGCAGTTCAGCAGGTCCAGCCCCCGAGAAGGGCGGGCACGTCAATAACGCAGGACGAAAGAAGGGCTTTCAGGGAGATGTCTGAAGACCTTATAGGGACAAGAGGAGCTTACATCCTTGACAAGGGGCTGAACATACTCGGAAAAGTGCCCATAACAGAGCTTCTGCCAACCATCAGCGAGCTTGACTCGGCATATGCCATAATCTTTGACGGGCTTATTGAAAAGGAAATAGTTGATGCTGCTGAAAAGGCGAACGTTCAGTTTATAGTCGCCATGGACGCGAAGCAGAAGCCGGAAACAAAGATTAACCTGCTGACTGTTAATGAGCTGTAGGGAAAACAGGCGGAATTATGGGCGGATGCGCATTGGGGCTTAATGGTGAAAGCATCGGGCTTTGCCTTGACAGATTGCTAATGGAAACAGGAGTCAATGCAACTTCCACCGTTTCATTATACGGGATGGATGTTGGTATCCTCTGGAACTCAGAAAGTGAAGGGCTTGACCTGGTAAGCGCTTTGGGCTGCCTTGGGCAAACGCAGGAGCGCATATTAGTGGAAGCCAGGGCGCATATTCCTGCCTGCAGGGAATGCAGAGGTGAATATGCTGGCTTGGTGTATAAAATGGCAGGAGCATCATTGGCAGTTGTAAGGAATGCTCTCAAGGCGAAGGGAATGAAAGTGGGCGTGCCGGAAATGTATGATTTGTACAGTGTTGCAATGGCTGTTGATTCAAAGCTTTTGGGGATAGTTTAGCTGCAAAGCGGTGATTCTGTGGCAGACTGCTGTTTGGGGTTGACAGAAGAGCAAGTGGGAATGTATGCAGGGCTAACGGCACAATATCTGCCAGAATTTGATTACCGGGATTCTGAGAGGGACTTGGCGGCATCAGGATTGCCTCCTGAAGAAATACTTCAGATGGCTGTTGCAGTAGAAACGCCAATTTTGAAAGCATTAGGCCCACTGGGAAGTACTGTCACAAAAATAATTGCAGCCGGGGCTTTGCACATTCAGGAATGCACACCTTGCAGGACAAAGTATGACACCGCGGTTGAAGCGCTGCGTCAAAAAGAAATTGCTGAAATAGATAGGGCATTACGCACTATAGGCCCTGGGAAGGGCGGTATAGAGGGAAGGCTCTGACCGCAAAAACGCCTTTCAAAACCTTTAAATAAGTTGCAGGGCAGTTTCGTTCCATGCAAAGAGGCGGGAAGCAAAGAGGTCAAAGGGGCGGAATGAAGAGTGCCAGGAAGGCAAGCTCTCCTGTTGACTGGATTATGAGCCTCGGCATATTTCTTATTTACATTGCATGGTTCTTCATTTATGTCAGGCCCCTTGTCAGCCCGCCTGTTGAGATGGGCTCGCTGCTTGAGGTAATGGGCGGCAGTTTTGAGGCGAACACAACATGGAGCGTGGACACGGTTCCTTTGGTCGTGTTTTCAAACATCTCGGGCATAGAGGAGCCTGTTATTGCAGATTTTGAGCCGGGCTGGAACGAGACAGGCTTTGCCTTCTCTGACAACAGGACTTTTTTCTTTGACAGCAGGAAGATTTTTTTCCTGAACAACATCACGCCCGGAAAAAGCGTGTTTGAGCTTGCGCATTCAGGCGAAAGCTACAGCCAGCCGACAGCAGCGCAGCGCGACCTTGCAGCGGCAAAGGACTCCGTATCGGTGGGCAGGGCATCAATGAAAGCCGACTTTGTCAATTCTGTTCTTGCAAGCGCTGTTTACAGGGACAGCTACAGGATTCAGGGCTTCAACCTGACAATCAACTCAGTCGCGCTTGTAATTGAGAACAGCTCATTCACATCCACGCCGATAGTTGCAAAGTACGGCATACAGACGCAGCTTCTTAACCATTCCTCTTATGTGTTCGCGGAGAACCCGGGAATTTACAGCTTCGTGTGGCTTAACAAGCCGTTTGAGCAGCAGCAGAACTTCTCAATCTCTGCCGTGATTTCAAACAGCACAACCTATTATGCTGACACAGGCAGCGGCGCAATAAGCTTCAACGGCTCGTGCAAAGACCTGCTTACAGGATACCTTGACCTCTCTGATGGAATTGCAGGCTTTACGTTCATATTCAGGGAAAACGCCAATATAAGCCTCTGCACAAAAAACTCAACGCTTAAGGTGACTGCATCCTTCATACTGAAGAACGAGACAAGGTATGACATAATAATGCATCAGGGCTCGTATAACAGCACGCTTAAGTATAAGTCGCCTTACACCGCGCGTCTGGGCGCAATAGACAGGCAGTCAGGCATCTCCTCAAGGCTGCTTGCCTCTCTTAACAGCACAAATTATTCTGCGGTAAAGGCGAACTGGGGCTTTCCGCCTTCAAGGGAACTGGCGTTTACAGTTGTTAACGAGTCAAACAGCGAGATTTACAGGTATGAGCCTGTTGCTGCTGACCGCTTTGCCAACATATTCGTCAGGGAAATAAAGAGCCACCTCCTTGACCAGTATGGCAGAAGGCAGCGCGTCACTGTGAGGCTAAAGGCATGGTGAGGGAAATAAAAAAGGCAATCGGCTCAAGAAAGGCTTTTATGAAGACTCTGGAGGTCGCAATAGCAGTAGTCATGACTTTCGTGTTTCTCACTGTTTTTATCCCGCAGTACAACACAGCCCAGTCAAGGCTTCAGAACGAGGATGTCCTTTCTGTTCTTGCAAAAAACGCTGAATTCAGGGCTTGCGTAATTTCAGAGAACATCAGCTGCATAAACAGCTCCCTGTCAGGGGCGCTGGAGAAATATGACTATGCAATAAACATTTCAAAGAGCGCGAATGACCGCGTATCAGGCCTTCCTGACAAAAGGGTTTTTTCAGAATCAGTTCTTATAGCAGGCAACAGCACTCTTTACGAGCCGAGGATTGTGAGGATTTATTACTGGGGGAAGGGATAAAAATATAAAGCCGAGCAGCAACACAATACCTGATGATGATGGCTGATTTAATAGAAACTGGGATATACGTTGGAACAGAAGGGAGTTCCATTACGGCATGGTATTATGACGGAAGAAACTATTACTTCTTCCCCAACCTCCAGCCGGATGGCGCTAGGGCTGCCGGAGAGATAATTGCTAAAATGCGGGAAAGATTCGGGATACATGCGCCAATTTTAGTTGTGCATCAGGACATTCCAGAGCGGCTGATGAAGGAAGGCCTAAAACCGCTTGATAGCTCTGGACAGAAAGGTCTTCAGGAAGGTCTTATTAATTCGCTGAGAAGCTTGGAAAGTATAGCGGCATCAGGGAGTAATTGGCCTGAGCTTTACACAGGAAGTAGAATACGCCATTAAATTCCTGTCAAATGAAAATCACAGTAGACACGGAAAAGGACTCCAAGGACGACATAAACAGCGCAATAAGGCTGCTGCAGAAAATAATCGGAGAGGAAGCCGCATCAGAGGCGGAAGCTGTTAAGGTTAAGGATGCCGGAGCAGAAGCTGCAGGCACTGAAAAGGCAGAGGAAAAAGCAGATGAGCTCTTAAGCCTCATAGCTGGGAAAAACAAGGCAGAGAAAGGCAGCGAAGAGGGCGGCGAAGAAAAAGATTTGCCAGGAGTCCCGAAATCAGTAAAGGAAGCGTATGAGCTTGCAGAGGACCTTGAAACATACTGAAGGCGCAATGCGAAATGGAAAAGAAATACGAGTTTCTGGATCACACTGCTGACGCAAAGTTCAGGGCTTACGGAAAAAGCCTGGAGGAGGCGTTTGTAAATGCCGCAGCAGCGCTGACAGGCATAATGTTTGATGCTGAAAAGGTAGAGGCGAAAACGAACAAGTCAATTCAGGTGGAAGCTGGCGACCTGAAGTCGCTGCTTGTCGCTTTTCTCGGCGAATTTGTCTATCTTCTTGACGCTGAGGGCTTCATCCTGAAAAAGGTTGTGAGCCTGACCATAAACAAGAAAGGCTCTGGCTACAGGCTTGCCGCAGTTGCAAAAGGGGACAGGTACTCTGACAAAAACGAGGTTCTTGGAGACGTAAAGGCTGTAACTTATGCGGAGATGGAAATAAAGGAAGAGAAGGGAAAGTGCTGGGTTCAGGTTGTTGTGGATATTTAAGTTTGGTGGGCTTGTTTAGTCCTGCTGCAATAAGTTTTTAAACAGCCTCTGATTCTGTAAAACAAAATGGAAATAAAAAAGGTATCAGACTACGAATGGGAACTGCCCATGAGGGAAGGCATGAAGGTGCCTGCAAGAATCTTCGCGACAGAGAAGCTGATTGAGAAGATTAAGCTTGACAGGACATTGATGCAGGCATCCAACGTCGCCCATCTTCAGGGCATACAGAAGTACTCGTATGTCATGCCGGACGCCCATGAGGGGTATGGTTTCCCGATTGGCGGCGTGGCAGCGTTTGATGCTGATGAAGGCGTTATTAGCCCTGGTGGCATAGGATTGAATTAAAGTCATGCTTTAATTCCCTAATATGATGTCAACTGCGGCGTGCGCCTCGTCAGGACCGACTTCACAGTAGACCAGGTTATAGAAAAAAGGACGCAGCTTCTAAATGAGCTTTTTGAGGAAGTCCCTTCAGGAGTTGGAAAGGGCGGCATAACGAAGCTTTCAAAGGAGGAATTGCTTGAGCTGCTTGAGAAGGGCTCTGAGTGGAGTCTGGAGCGCGGCTACGGCACAAAGGAGGATTTGGAAACGACTGAGGAAATGGGCAGGATGAAGAGCGCTGACCCGAAAATGGTGTCAGAGAAGGCGCTTGCCAGAGGCAAGCCGCAGCTCGGAACTCTTGGAGCTGGAAACCATTTTCTTGAGATTCAGAAGGTTGATGAGATTTATGACGAGGCTGCTGCAGAAATCTTTGGCCTGGAAAAGGGAAAGGTTTCTGTGATGATTCACTGCGGCAGCCGCGGGCTGGGCCATCAGGTGGCTTCTGATTACATTGAGCAGATGGAAAAAAAATACGGTTTTTCCCATCTTCCTGACCGGGAGCTTGTCAATGCGCCGCTTAACTCTGAGCTTGGGCAGCGCTACTTCAAGGCAATGTGCGCAGGCATGAACTATGCATTTGCCAACAGGCAGATGATTGTGCACTGGGTAAGGGCTTCATTCAGGAAAGTGATGGGAACTGATGAAGGCATGAGGCAGGTCTATGACGTGTGCCACAACATTGCAAAAATAGAGAAGCATAATGTTGACGGAGAACTCAAAACCCTTTGCGTGCACAGGAAGGGCGCGACAAGGGCTTTCGGCCCCGGGCACGAGGAGACTCCTGAGAGATACAGAAAAATCGGCCAGCCTGTTCTCATTCCAGGAAGCATGGGCACTGCAAGCTACGTGCTTGTCGGGACAAAGAAAGCAGGGGAGATTAGCTTTTCAAGCAGCGCTCACGGCGCTGGGCGCGAATTAAGCAGGACTGCCGCGATAAGGCAGTTTAGGGGCGAAACTGTCGCAAAGGAGCTTCTTTCACAGGGCATAGAGGTCAAGGCTGCAAGCTGGAAAGGCATTGCAGAGGAGGCAGTTCCAAGCTATAAGGACATAGACGAAGTGATAAAGGCAACTGTGAATTCAGGCATAGGAAAAGTTGTTGCAAAGCTTAAGCCGCTTGGAGTTGTTAAGGGTTAACTGTTTGACAAGTTTTTTATTTATTTTAATAGTTCAAGATTTTCAGGCTGCTCCTCAAGATACAGATTTATGGCTTCCTTTATGTTCACAGTAGCTTCCTGCGGATTGGCTCCTTGTGATGCTATGCCTAATGTGACGCAGTGAGCCACATAGACTGGCTCTCCAGTACTAAGTTTTTCCTTGTTTATCGCCATGTCCATGAAATATTTGTTTGACATGAATTAAATAAATATTGACGGCAATATATAAGAGTTTCCATGTTCAACTGCCGAGAGCCGTGAAAGGGTAAAAATTAAATAAACAGGCACGTTCTCCAATGCAGAATATGGCTGCGCACAAAACCTTCAGGCTGGAGACTCTTCTGGACGGGAATACGCCGAGGCATCGGCTTCATGGCCTTTTGCATGAGTCAAAAGGCTATTTTAACAGTGTACTAGCCGAGCACAATCATTATGCCAGCATATGCGGTGTCAGAAGAAATGGCAGGATTTACGATAGGCAAGTGCAGATTTCTGTTGAATGCCGTGAGGAGGATATAGATGGCAGGACTCTTGCACGGCTCCTGGCAGATTGGGCAATAATCAGCCCTGATGAGCTAAAGCAGGGCATAGGCATACTGACTGACAGGAATTTGCGCGCCGAGAACGGCGATAAGCCCGAAACAAGGATGTTTGACTTCAGGGTTAAAAAAGTCAGGGAAAGCTATGGCCACGTTGTTATGGAGTGCAGAGTTTATGACGGCTTCAGGCTTTCTGAGGAAAGGGTTACAGAATACTGCCCGGTAACTGGCGAATGGATGTACGGCCTCTGACTGTAGCCTGCTCTGCTTTATAGCAAATCACGTTAATAATCGGAATATAGCTTTTATCTCCTGATTCGCCTCAGAACTCCAAGCACGCCGCCTGCTATTGCAAGGAAACCCTCATTGCCTTTGACTATCCTGCGCGCAGAACTGACCATGTCCTCCAATTCACTGCTCGGCATAAGGCTTGGATCCGTATTCGTAATGCCAGTTCCTAATGTGTACCCTGTCAATGCGCATCCGCCAATGCCGAAAAATATCCTGACAAAATCACTCGGGCTTCTCCATGCATAGGAAGTTGCAGCCGCTGAGCCGACTAAAGGAGCCCATGCTTCTGCGAGCTCTGTTGCGGTCCTGTCGCCTGTTGCCTGGCTTACAAAATGAGCGACTATCCTTGGTAAAACGTAAACAGAAGCGCCTATTACTGCTGTGTTGACGCTCTCTCTGAAAGCTTGAGCAGTCCTGTACGCATTTGCCAGGCCAGCGCCTGCATTGTAAATTATTGCCATATCGTGAAGGAATAGAAGCAGATATATAAACCTTTCCATCCAGTAGTCTTTTATCAGTGATTACAGTAAAGTTTAAATATTAGAAACGTATTCTGGTCTATATGAAGCCCGCTTACGCCCCTTTGGATGAACGTGTATTGCCATGGAACGCGCCTAATCAGAATGGTCGGCATGGTCAGCAGAAAAATCTGACTGAATACGCACTTCCTTATAGGGCAGCCACTGCACAGCCTTATATGGCAGCCATTCCTGCTGGCAGAGCACAAGTTCCAGCATCAGTTCTTTTATTTGGGCTGCAAAATGACAGGGACATAGGTGCGATGGTTGGGGGAGCTCCAACAACATATCTCTCAGGTCCGGGAAGCCAGTATCCTTTGGCACCAAGCTCGCTTGAGGGATTAAGTATGTCAATGCGCGAGAGCCAAAGGCCAGATCTTTTTCCATTAACGGCAGCGACTTACGGCGCTGCTAATGCATTGCCCATTACTTCAATGGTTTACGGGCCTCCGGGACCGTGCAATTCAACAGTTGATGGGCGTCTGGTTTACGGGAGTAAAGGGCCTGATATTGCTTTGCTGGTAGCTGCAAGAAATAAAGCGGTCGGACCATATTCTATTGAAAGCATGATAGGTTTAAAGAGATAAGACTGTCTAAATCTCAAAGATTTTTTCCTTGGTCGCCACGTTTATGACTTTTGAGCTGCCTATCATTTCCTCTATTCCGCGAGCCTCGTGCACGTGTCCGCACAGCACTACGTCAGGCTGCAGCTCGTCAATCGCTTTCCTTACGCCTTCGCTTCCTTAAACGAAGTTTGAGAATCCTTCCATCAGGCTGCCGCTTGGGTGGACATGCGTTACCATGACTCTTTTGCGCGCATCCTTTACGCCTTTGTGCGCCCTGTTCAGGTTGTAGAATATCTCGCTTTCGTGCAGCTTGTGGACAGGTCCTGTGTTTCCTCCTCCGCAGCCAAAGAAGCCGATGTTCATGTGCTTAAGGTATGCGCCGTGAAGATTAACTATTCCATACTTCTGTGCAAGAAAATCAGCTGTCGCAGCGCTTTCATGGTTTCCCGGAACAATCGCCACCTTTAATTTGCGGTTTACAAAAGGGCCGAGTATATAATCCAGCTTTGTTTCTGCATAGGTCAGGTCTCCGCAAAGTATGACAAGGTCTACAGCTTCCTCTGCTGCCTTTTCAGCCATTCTCCTTGCGAACCCTGAGTCGCCGTGAAGGTCGCCTACTGCGAGTATTTTCATAGCCATGATGAATAAGAAGCCGCTTTAAAAACCTTTTGTTTTTCAGTCTCTGTAAAGGTTTCTTTGTTTATTCTATTGGAAAAAGCAAACTATTTAAATGAGGGCTGCGAGAGTTTGTCTGCAGATGAAAAAGGCGACGCTTCAGGAATGGATATTGAGGATTGGCATTTTTGGCACGTTTCTTGGTCATGGCGTGTTCGCGCTTCAGGGCAAAGAAAGCTGGATTAAATATATTACTGCTGTTGGATTTCCTGAATCCACTGCTGCCTCGTTGCTGCCGATTATAGGCTCCTTAGACATCATAGTGGCTTTCCTTGCCCTGCTTTGGCCCATAAGGATTGTTCTTATCTGGGCTGTGCTTTGGGGATTCTCTACAGCGCTGATTCGCCCGATTGCAGGCGAGCCAATCTGGGACTTTGTGGAGAGAACAGCAAACTGGGCTGCTCCGCTGGCGCTGCTGGTAATAGAGGGGCTGCCTAAGAAAATAAAGGACTTGTTTGAGCACTAGTTTAGCAATTCGCACAAAATGTTTAATAATTTATGCGAATTGCTACTACCTCTCAAGTATCTCCACATCCTCTTCAAGCAGCTTGACTATTGTTGATGGCCTTCCTCTTTTTTCTCCTTCATACACTGCAAAGTCCAGCTTTGCGGCTATCCTGCTGTCAAGGTTGTCCATGGTTGTCATGAAGTCCTGCCCGGAGATGTTTGCGCTTGTTGTTACAACAGGTATGCCGAGCTGCTCAACAGCCTTGCTGAACCAGTGCTTTGGCATCCTTACTCCGAGCGTGTCAAGCCCGAGGTTTACTTCTTTTGACACGGCATCAGGATTGGCAAGCCGAAGAACCAGCGTGTATGGTCCCGGCAGCTTCTCAACCCATTTTGCAGAGCTCCTGCTTACGATGCAGTTGTCGTAAATCCATTTCTTTGAGGGCGCGATTACAGAGAACGGCATGCTTATGCGCTGCTTTATCGCCCTTATCCTTCGGACTGCGTTTGTATTTGTCGCATCGCAGCCGATTCCGTAAATCGTGTCTGTCGGGTGTATGAAGACGCTGCCGTTAAGAATTTTTTCAAAGTATTCCTCTTTTCTCAAGGCAAGCTCCTGCCTTGTTATGACTTCCATATGCTGCGATAACGTCAGGGCTTTTAAAAAGTTAACTGAAAGGAAAAACCCTTCAGCTTGCTAAAGTTTCAGCTTGCGGTTTTCCTCAGCGCGGCAAGCCTTTCATTTACCTTGCGCGTGGCTGCTGTCCTGCTTCTGACTTTTGACAGTTCCTTTGAAAGCTTCATGTCGCCTATGACTTCTGCTATCCACTTTGAGAAGTCGTTCCTGTCGCTGGTGACATGGTGTGCGAACTGCTCATCAGTGATGCCTTTTATTGCGGCAGCAAGCTCGTCAAGGTTTTTGATTATGGGCCCGTTGTTTACCCAGAAGCACTGCTCAGAGCCGCAGTCGCAAAGGTAATGCCTCGCTTCCTCGCCTGTAAGTCCTGTAATCCTCTTTGCCATATACTACCACCTCCATTATTCCGTTTCTTCCCTGTTTTTATTTTTTTCGCTTTTTTATTCTTATCCTGATGTCGTTGATTATGTTCATGAATGACATGAATGCGTCGTATGGGCTGTCGTAGGGGTTGAAGTACTTGTGCACGTCGCCGTCTGAGAACCACTTTGTGCACATGTAGTAGAAGTTGTCGCTTGTCTGCAGCTTTCTCCAGTCCTCAAGCAGCTTCTTATCCCCGCTTGCCTTTACCTCGCTTTCCATTCTGTAAAGCTCCCTTATAGCTGCCTGCTGCATGCTGTTGCCGAGCCACGCGCTTAAATCCCTTTCAACGTCTGCCCATGATATGAGATTGTGCACGTCAAGCTCTGCTACCGGCTCGTGCTCCTTCACAATCTCTGAAGGGGTTGCAAAGCTGTTGTCAGGGTGCCTTAATATTTCTGCCGGCATGTGCCTGAGGAAGTCAAATATTCCTGTTTCTGCCCATTGGTGCTCTCCGAATGTCTCGTAGTCCATGAAAAGGTTGACACAGTTTCCGTTTCCGTTTACTGCATTTACCCATCTTGCAAACTTGTCTGCCGTAAGGGGCCATTCAGGCCAGCTTCTTTCCGAGAAGCGGAATGCTATGTCGTCTGAAAGCCTATAGTTCTTCAGCAGCAGCCTCATTCCGTTGGATGTCTTTGGCTTGTAGACGAAGTTGGGGCTTCTCCACCCGAGTATGTGGTCTGCGCCTTCTGCCAGTATGCCCTTGTAGCCCATTCGCTCTGCAAAGGCGGCAAGCTCATTGTTGTATATGAGCTCCGTGTTCCTGAACACTGTTGGCTTTTGCCCGAACAGCTTCCTTACCTTTTCCGTGTGCAGCTTTACCTGTTCCTCAAATTCCTTCTTTGAGTAAATGAACGCGAGTGAATGGTGGTATGTCTCGTCAAGTATTTCAACCCTTTTTGTGGCAGCGAGTTCTTTGAATGATTGAAGCGCTTCAGGAGCGTGAGTTTCAAGCTGCTCAAGCACGACGCCTGAGAATGAGAAGCTGGCCTTGAATTCAGGGTGCTTCTCCAGAAGCTCAAGCAGCAGCCTGTTTGCAGGCAGGTAGCATTTCTCAGCAACCCTTTTAAGCACGGACACGTTTTTTTCGTCATTGAAGTAGTTGCTGCTGTTTCCTATGTCGAACACAGTGTAGTTTCTTATCCTGTACGGCTGGTGGACCTGGAAGTATAGGCATACGTTTACCATTTTTACACCTTTCTCAGCAGGCTGCTGTAAACATCAAGGCATTTCTGCGCTGAGTTGAGCCAGCTTACTTTTCCCATCTCGCTCTCTGCATTTGCCTGCAGCTCTTCTGCGAGCTCCCTGTATCTTAGCACGCCGATTATCTTGTTTGAGAGCTGGTTTGTGTCCCAGAAGTCTACCTTGAGGCAGTGGCTTATCACTTCCGAGACTCCTGAATTCTTTGATATTATTACCGGCGTTCCGCTGTTTATTGCCTCAAGCGCGGTTATCCCGAATGGCTCGCTTACTGAAGGCATCACATAGACGTCAGCCATCCTGTAAACCCTTTTGACATCGTCTCCCTTAAGGAACCCTGTGAACAGTACTTTGTCTGCTATTCCGAGCTCTGCTGCCTTGTTTATGATGAATTCCTCCATGTCTCCCGAGCCTGCAATCACAAACCTCGTGTCTGGCTCAAGCTCCAGTATTCTCTTCGCCGCATAGATGAAGTAGTCAGGCCCTTTCTGCAGCGTTATCCTGCCGAGGAAAAGAACGATTTTGCTGTGGCTTTTTATTCCAAACTGCTCAGGCCGATAAGAAGCTCCCTGCTCTTGCCTTTCAGCTGCGTTATGCACAACAGCTACTTTTTCAGGGCTTACCCCGTAATGGCTTGTTATCTTGCCTTTTGTGTAGTTGCTCACAGCAACAACAGCATCAGCAGCATGCATTCCTTTCCTTTCAATGTCGTATACATGCCGGTTCACGCTTAATCCTCCTGTCCTGTCAAGCTCTGTTGCGTGCACATGCACAACCAGCGGCTTGCTGCTCACTTTCTTTGCCCTGATTCCTGCCTCGTATGTGAGCCAGTCGTGGCAGTGGATTACATCAAAGCTTTCTTCCCTTGCTATTTGCTCTGCCGCCTCAGCATACCTGCTCACTTCCTCAAACAATGTCTGCCCGTATAATGAGCTTCTCCCGTGCCTGCTGCTGTATTGCTGCGAAGTCATATAGGGCCGCATAGGGGTTTTTATCTCCCTTACTCTTGCGTTTGCGCCTACCAGCTTGAGGAACTCAGAGCTTGTGCCTTCTGTTGTTGGCAGGACAAGTGTTATTTCTGCTCCGAGGCTGCTTAGTGCTTTTGTCAGTCCGTAGCATGCTGTCCCTAGCCCGCCTGTGCTTTGGGGCGGGAATTCCCATCCGAACATCAGCACTTTCATGTTGTTTTCCGTTCCTCCTCAATATCCCTGGCAGGCCTTCCTTCAGGATTCTTTATAATGAGCTTCTCCATCAGCTTCTCAATTTCATTTTTCAGCGCTTCCCTGCCATGCTCTGTAAGGGCAAATATCCTGACATATTGGGAGCTGAATATTTCCCTGACAAGCCCTCTGCCTGCAAGGTATGTAAGATGAAGCTCTACTGTTCTCCAGTTTATGCCTGTCTTTACAGCTATCTGGTTTATTGTCTGCTGGCTGCCGGAAAGGGAGTTGAGGATTGCTGTGCGTATGATATGGAATGTTCTCTTTGACTTAGAATTATTATGGTTATTGCTGTTGTAAGTCTCGCCCAAACAAAACGCCCCCTTTTTTGCCAATCCCGGAGTAACTTGCATTTTCTCATATTTAAATTGTTTGTTTTAAGCAGAAGCTGGGGCTATTATAGTCGTAACTTGGGTGCTCGCGGATTGGCGCAAGTAATTAACCTACTTCAAAGTGGTATAAAAGCTTTATAAAGATTCAAGGGTAACTGCACTTATAGCAAATCACGTTAATCATCGGAACTTTGTTCCATTCAGATAAGTGATTTGCTTAGAGGGCGTGCAATGACTGATAATGTTGCTTTGTTTGAGGTTTCATGGGAAGTGTGCAATAAGGTTGGCGGCATCTACACTGTTGTCAAGTCCAAGGCTGCAAGGATGGTTGAGGGCTACAAGGAGAGCTATTTTGTTGTAGGCCCTTACTTTGTGAACAAGGCGATAGGGGAGTTTCAGGAAAAGCTGCCGCCTGACTTCCTCAAGGCGGCTTTTGATGCTGTCAAGGCAGAAGGCATAGTCTGCCATTACGGGGAATGGCTTGTGGAAGGCACGCCGAATGCCATTCTTATAGACTTCACAGGCTTCACATCAAGAACAAATGAGATAAAAAAAGAGCTTTGGGACATTTACAAAATAGATTCCCTTGGCACAGAATACTTTGACTTTGACGAGCCTGTTGTGTGGTCATATGCTTCAGGAAAGCTTGTAGAGTCCTTCTCAAAAAGCAGGAAGGTAATTGCGCACTTCCACGAGTGGCTTTCAGGAGCAGGGCTGCTCTACCTTAAAAGCCGCAAGGCAAATGCGGCAACAGTCTTCACAACACACGCAACCATGCTTGGCAGAACAATGGCTTCTGCTGACATAGACCTTTACAGCGTCTTCGGAAAGGTAAACCCCGATAATGAGGCATACAGGTTTAAGGTGTATCCCAAGCACCAGGTTGAGAAAAGCGCAGCACAGAATGCAGACGTCTTTACGACTGTCAGCGAGGTCACGGGGCTTGAGGCAACAAGCCTTCTGGGAAGGAAGCCGGAAATAATCCTGCCCAACGGCCTTAACCTTGACAAGTTCCCGACTTTTGAGGACGCCTCAATAAAGCACGACCACCTTAAGCGCCGAATAAAGGAATTCATAACTTACTACTTCTTTCCTTACTATACTTTTGACCTTGATGAAACTCTTATCTATTTCCTGAGCGGGAGGTATGAATTCCATGACAAGGGGGTTGACATATTTATCAAGGGGCTTGCAAAGCTGAACAACAGGCTGAAGCAGGAAAAGTCGCAGCGCACTGTTGTCGCCTTTTTCTGGATACCTGGCAATATAAAGTCCATCAAGGCAGAGCTGCTTGAGAGCAAGACCTTTTACCAGGACGTAAAGGAGTCTGTTGATGACGCTGATGCGAACGTAAGGGAGAGGCTGATACGGCTTTCCATCTCGCAGAAAAAGATTGATTCAGATGCCCTTTTGGGAAAGGATCTGGAGTTTGAGCTGAAAAGAAAGGTGATGCGCCTTTTCAGGAAAGGCACGCCGCCATTATCAACGCACGACCTCTACAACGAGGATTCTGACCAGATTTTATCGCTTTTCAGGAAGCTCGGGCTTAACAATGCTGAAAACGACAGGGTCAAGGTTGTCTTTTACCCGATTTACCTTACAGGCGCTGACCGCCTTCTGGACCTTAACTATTACGAGGCAATGGAGGGCTCGCACCTTGGCGTGTTCCCGAGCTTCTACGAGCCCTGGGGCTATACGCCGCTTGAGGCAGCTGCTCTCGGCGTTTCCTCCGTAACCACTGACCTTGCAGGGTTCGGAAGGTACATAGCGAGGGACACGCAGAAGAAGAGGGAGCCGGGGGTTTTCGTTGTAAAGAGGCTTGGCAGGAGTGATGACAATGTTGTTGACGACTTGGCAGAAATCATGTACCGCTACTCAAAGCTCACCAAGGAGGAGAGGATAAAAAACAAGATTGAGGCAAAGCACGCCGCAGGGCATGCTGACTGGAAAAACCTTGTCAAGAACTACTTTGACGCGCACCAGCTGGCTCTGAAGAAAAGGTTTGGGGAGAAATAAGGACTTGGGGAAAGATGAAAGCCGGTTACGAAGGCAAGAAGGCAGACGCAAGGAAGAAGGATGCAACAACAGGGGCAGGAAGCGGCATGGAGCTGAGGAAAGACTACATCCTTGACAGGTGGGTTTACCTTGCCGCTGAAAGAATGAAAAGGCCTGTTGAGTTCAAGCGCGAAACAGTTGAGGAAAGCAAAACATGCTTTTTCTGCCCGGGAAATGAGGCACTTACTCCTCCTGAGATAGGGCGCGTCAATAAGGAAGGGAAGGAAGGAAGCAGCGAATGGCTGATTCGGTGGTTCCTCAACAAGTTTCCGGCTGTTGAGGAAAAAAGCCCTGAATCCGCTGCTGCCAGGACTGACAACGAATTCTTTACATTCGCATCTGCCTATGGGAGGCATGAGATTGTCGTTGAAACGCCGAACCATGATGAGCAGCTTTGGGATTTGGGCAGGGCGCATTTAGCAGAGCTTTTAAGGATATATTCAGGCAGGATTGATGAGCTTGAAAAGATGCCGGGCATGAAATATGTCACAGTATTCAAGAACCACGCCAGGGAAGCCGGGACTTCTTTAGTCCATTCCCACACTCAGATAGCTTCAATCGCCCTGCTGCCGCCTGCTGTAATTGACGAGCTCAATGCCTCAAAGCGCTTTTCCACGTGCCCTTACTGCAGGATTGTGGATATTGAAAGGAAAAGCTTCAGGCGATGCTTTGAGAACAGCAGCTTTGCAGCATTCGCCCCTTACGCCTCAAGGTTCAATTATGAGGTATGGATTTTCCCGAAAAGGCATGTGCGCCGTTTCAGCGAGCTGGACAATGGTGAGCTTGACGCGCTGGCTGAAGTTCTTGGCCAGGTTTTAGGGAAACTGAAGTCAATCAGCGCGCCGTACAACTTTTTCCTTCATTACGCCATTAAGGGCGATGACCTGCATGCTCACATAGAAGTTTTGCCAAGACTTTCCATATGGGCTGGGTTTGAGTTTTCAACAGGCGCAACAATAAACTCGGTAACGCCTGAGAGTGCCGCTGCTTTTTACAGGGGCGAAGTGTAAAGTGGACTAAGAGAAATGAAAGCAACCTACTCGTTTGGCAGCAGCTCAGTTTCAAATGATGTTGCAGGCAGCTGCAGCTTTTTCCTTGCCAACGGAAAAGGGAGCTTTCTTCACTTTGCAAACAGGCCTGTGAGCAAGTACAACGGCTGGTTTTTTTACAGCTCAGGCAATATGTTCAGGGTTATAGAGGACATTCAGCTTGTTAACTGCCCTCAGCCGTCAGAAATTATCAGCAAGATTTACTGCGTTGAAAGAAAGCGTGCAAAGCTTGTTGAGAGTTTCTTCATTCCGCAGGCAAGGGACTCGTTTGCCTATGAGCTCAGCGAGCCTTACCTTGTGAGCATAGCGCTTGACATAAGGAAGGCTTACGACATGCGGCAATGGGGAAGAAGCTATGAAATAAAGCTCAGCGACGGGCTCGCTGTCATAAGGTTTACGAAGAGCACTCACATCCTTGAAGACCTTGGTCACGGCGCAAAGGAGTATGAGCTTTTCCTCGCAATAAGGCACGATGGGAAGGCGAGCTGCGAGGAGAAATGGGTTTACAGGAGTTATGCCTATGACGGGGCAAGGAGCAGCTTTCCGGATACAAGGTACGTTTTCAGCGCATTGAGGGCTGTTGCAAAGCGGCTTGTTTTCGCAGTTTCAACAGACAGGGAATCTGCTGTCAGGGAAGCCAATTATGTGTACAATAATTACGCAAAGCTGCTTAATGAGGAGAAGTCACGCTGCAGGGCGTTTGCAGGCAGGGATTTGGCATACAGCTGCGCTTCAAAGTCATTGGATGGCTTATACGTTGCCAATGGCGCTAATGGCTTGTTTGCAGGGCTTCCGTGGTTTTTCCAGTTCTGGAGCAGGGACGAGGCAATAAGCAGCAGGGCTTTGATGCTTGCAGGAAAAGCGGATTTTGCAAAGGCAATTCTTCTAAGGCAGCTCAGGGCTGTTCTTAATGACGGCAGGACTCCAAACATCTCAGGCGCCGGTTATGGTGACAGCAGCGGAGCATCTCCAAGCAGTTCTGCTGACGGCATTGGCTGGGTTTGCGTTCGCATCAGGGATTTGCTGCAGATGAAAAAACTTGCCAATTCTGAAAAAAAGTTTGTGGCAGCTTCTTTGGAAAAAGCAGCCGCTAATCTGCGAAAGAGCTATGAGAGGGACGGGCTTATCTACAACCGCGGATTGGAAACGTGGATGGACACCGCTGTCAGCAACGACACAAGGGAGGGCTTCAGGATTGAAATCCAGTCTTTGCAGCTTGCGATGTACGGGCTGCTTTACAGGCTGACAAGAAAGCCCGAATACATTGAGCTTGAAAAGAAGATGGCTGCAAAAGTAAGGGAAAAGTTCTGGAATGGCAGCATCCTGGCTGACGGGCTTGATGACTTTACGCCAAGGCCTAATGCCTTTATCGCTGCTTACGCTTACCCGCAGCTTCTCAGCAAAGAGGAATGGACGCTCTGCTTCAGGAACCTTCTCAGCAGCTTATGGCTTGAGTGGGGAGGGCTTTCAACCATTGACAAAAAAAGCAGTTTGTTCCTTGACACTTATACAGGGGAGCCGCCTTACAGCTATCACCGGGGCGATTCCTGGTTCTGGATAAACAACCTTGCGGCAATAGTGATGCACAGGACTGACAAGAAGCGCTTCAACGGCTACATAAGGAAGATTCACGAGGCAAGCACGGCTGATATTCTTTGGAAAGGCGCGCTTGGCTCGCATTCCGAGCTCAGCTCTGCCAAGGAGCAGCGCGCAGAGGGCTCCCTTAACCAGGCATGGAGCAATGCTATGTATGTTGAGCTTGAGCACGAGCTGAAAAGCAGTTGATGCCAAGATGGAAAAGGAAAAATTTTTAATTCAATAGTTACTCATAAGGAGAAATGGACATTGAAAAACAGCTTAAGTGCAAACACAAACAAAGTCCGGCAAAAGAGATTATAGTGCTTAAAGGAAGAACGGCAATCATGGAAGTTATGAGATGCGAAAAATGCGGAGAAGTGTCTGCGCCAGTTTCAGAGGTTGCCAAGGCGAGGAAGACACTCAACCCAGCCCCTATTGAACGATTAAAGGAGCTTTTTGGCCTTTACAATAAAGACCATTCAGAGGCTTCAATTTTCAGAGGGCGGATTTTGTGATTCTTTTTTGAACTGCTCATAGAATTTGACTTCTGCGCTGCACGGGGAGAAATGGCCCACTTTTATGGTGAGCTTGTCTATATAAAATCCCGCCAAAACAGGTTTGCCTAATATAAAGAATTTTCTCAGCTTGTGCAGGAAATAATAGGGAAATTTGTAATCAGGAGCCTTATGAGGGAGCTTTTTGCATAATTGCTCTTTTGTCAGGAAAATGCCGTTTTCAAGTGTTTCCCACAAACAC